>JAOZOL010000422.1 GCA_029933295.1 Desulfobacterales bacterium
GCGTATACCATTGGCCGGACAATATCGTACATTGTGATCGCAGTATTAATCATAACCGGTTTAATATCCATTCCCGGTGTCTCCAATTTTCTCCAGATTCATATGAACCAGATCCTCGGCCCCATCCTGCTGGTGACCGGGTTGTTTATCCTGGAGCTGATCCCCCTTCGCCTGCCGAATTTTGGGCCCAGTGAAAACACACTTAAAAAATTGGCCGACAACGGACTTATGGGCGGCGTCGCCATGGGATTTCTATTCGCACTCTCTTTTTGCCCGGTATCGGCAGCGCTTTTTTTCGGCAGCGTGATTCCCCTTTCCCTGAAATTTCGGTCCAGTCTATTACTGCCGTTTTTCTACGGGGTCGGGACGGCCGCGCCGGTGATCGGCATTGCGTTTATTCTCGCATACAGCACCCGCTTTGCCGGGATTTTTTTCAATAAATTATCAGTCGCGGAACAATGGCTCCGCCGGATGACCGGGGCTCTTTTTGTGATTATCGGATTGTATTTTTGTTTAAAATATATTCTCCGGGTGATTAATTTTTGATGATTTTGGAGAACCGATTTTTTTTATAGAGGATTTTTGCTGTTTTTAATTAGTATTGTAAATTGAAATTGGCCAACCAGTTATGGGCCTTTCGCACTTCCGCGCCATCCGGATAGGTCTTTTCTTTTTTTAATTCTTTTACCAGTTGTAGTTTTTCGACTTTTGGCAGATATTTTTCAAAAATTTTAAAATTGGAACTTATTTTCTCATCACTCCATTTAACTTCAAGCATGAGTTTCGGCAAGGCGGCAGCGGTCACAAGGAAGTCAATTTCTTTGCCATCTTTATTTTTTAGATAACAGAGCTGCAATTCTTTTCCATAACAATCCGCCTTAAAATGGATTTCTTTTAAAAGCGCACAGGCTACAAGATTTTCCAGCTTCGCACCAGGGCCTCCATTAACCTGACCGGTGTCATAAAAATAATATTTGGGTGATTTAAGGATCGCTCGGGCAACATTTTTATGAAATGGCGGAACTCTGAAAATGACATACATGTTTTCAAGTATTGTCAGCCAGCGCTTAATGGTTTTGTCGGAACACTGGAGATCTCCGGCGAGGGAACGGTATGATACCGGGCTTCCCACATTTTTTTTCAGAAGCTGTATCAGGGTTTCAATGGATGTTATCTGGGAAACATTTTCAAGATCAATCAGATCCTGTTTTAAAATAATATCCAGATGAGATTTTTTCCATCGATTGTAAAACCGGTCACTGCCGTCAAGAAACGGTTCCGGGAATCCGCCGATGGATAGCAGTTTATCCAAGCTGTCTTTAAGATTTTCAGGATTTAACGATGTCTTTATTTCCTTTAAATCAAGGGGATGCAATCGAAACTGAAAAAAACGGCCGGCCAGAGAATCCCCTACTTTTCGATACGTATCAAGTTTGGCGCTGCCGGTCACAACAATCGACGGTGAAATCCCTTCTGTATCATAAATTCCTTTTAACCAGGACTTCCAGTTTTTTAGTTTATGAAGTTCATCGAAAATAACTAGATCCTTGGAGCGATCCCATGTTTTTTCAAAAAGGTTGATCCGATGATCGGAATTATCAAAGTTTAAATAATCAAAATTATCGTTTAACATTTTCGATAATGTGGTCTTGCCCGTCTGTCTGGGACCGGTGAGTAGAATGATTTTTTTATTTAAATCTTCAAGGATATATTTTGTAAGCGTTCTTTCCATGCCGACTATTTTGGCAAACACTCCGGAAAAGTCAAGACTTTTTCGGAGTTATGTCCGGAAAAGTCGAATTTTGTTTTTGGGGGAACCTTTATCCAATTGTCTTATCTGTTTATGGAGAGAATTTGGGATAAGCAAGCTTAAGGTACTCATGATATTACTTCTATCCCGGTTTGGAAGCTTTTCATGGTAATGAATTACCACTGTATGAGAAAAATAACTTATCAATCATTTCAATCGGTTACAGATGAGTTATTTGGAAGTAATGCATTTATGCATGACCGTCCCTGCTATTCCCATGGGGGATTTAAATCACAAAACCAAGGAAAATACAGGGTAAAATAATTTTTATTGTGATATATGTCTAAACGATAACAATCATTTTTCCGATCAAATGAGATTTAATTAATTCTGTCAGATAAGGAGGGTCGAATTGGATGCCACAAACAAGCAAAAACCAGCGCATCAAAAACTGTCTTTCTGGCTGAAAGCTGGATATGGAATCGGTGATATCGGTTGTAATATTTTTATTGTGACATGCGGCCTTTTCCTGCTCTTTTTTCTCACCAATGTAA
>JAOZOL010000423.1 GCA_029933295.1 Desulfobacterales bacterium
AAAACGGGTTTTATTTGACATTTGATATTATTTAAATTTAAAGTTCGTATACAAAGGATATAAATTATGTCGAAAGTACCTGAAGATTTACCCGAATGCATGGTTTTTCTGCTTGGCAAAGCCTATCAAAAAGCCCATGGTGATTTTAAAAAGCAGTTAAAACAGTATGGGCTGACGAATATACAACACTTGGTGCTTGAAGGCTTGTGGTACCAGGAAGGAATGACTGCCGCAGAACTCTGTAAACTGCTGATCATGGATAAAGCTACTGCATCCGGTGTCCTGGAACGAATGGTCGACACCGGCTGGATTGAAAAAAAGCTGGACCCGAATGACGGGCGTGTCCAGAGGCTCTATCCTTCTAAAAAAGCAGCCCGATATAAATCTAAATTAATTGAAGAAAGAAAAAAAGCCAACAAACATATTTTGAAAAAATTTACTATTGAAGAACAAGTCCTGTTTAAGCGGTTGCTAAGGGATATAATTTAGCATATAGTATGCACACAAACTAAGTTTTACCGGATGCTAATCCAACCAAATTTTTTATTAACTATATAAAAACAAGGAGAAACCCCGTGATTTTATTAAACCCAAAAAAATATCAGGACCGGAACTACCCGGACGAACGTTCCAAAGAAATCATGCTCAAAACCATTGACTTTTTTGAAAGCAAGGGGCTGAAAAAAATGAAGGATGATTACTTTGCAGCAGAATTCACCTATGATTTCGCGGAATTCATTAAAAAAGAAAAAATTTTTGAAACCCTTTTCCTCCCCAAGGGCTATGGCGATAAAGACCAGTATTACAGTACCTATAAAATGTTTGAATTTTCCGAAATCACCGGATTTTACGGCAGCGTTTACTGGTATATGTATCATGTGTCCACCCTGGGCCTGGATCCGGTTTTTTTAGGGGACAATGAAGAATTGAAGCACAAATGTGCTGAAAAATTGAAAGAAAATCCGCTCTGCGCGTTCGGTCTGTCTGAAAAAGACCATGGTGCAGATATTTATTCATCGACCATGAAACTCTATCCGCAGGAAGACGGCACCTATCTTGCCCGGGGCACCAAATATTATATCGGCAACGGAAACGAAGCTGGAATCATAACCGTATTCGGTAAAATCGCCGATACAGATGAATATGTTTTCTTTGTTGTTGATTCAGCCCATGAAAAATTTGAATGTGTGCAGAATGTTATTTGGGCCCAGAACTATGTCTCTGAATTTGCACTTCATGATTATCCGATTACAGAGGCGGAGATTACAACCCGTGGTTCAAAAGCATGGGATGACATGCTCAACACTATTAATATCTGCAAATTCAATATCGGTTCCGGTGCCATCGGCATTGTGACCCATTCTTTTTATGAAGCATTGAATCATGCAGCCAAACGAAATCTGTACGGAAAATACGTCACCGAATTCCCCCATGTCAAACGTCTGTTTGTTGATTCCTTCTGTCGACTTGCTGCCATGAAACTGTTTGGGCTTCGTGCCACGGACTATATGCGGGCAGCTTCAGAAAACGACAAACGCTATCTGTTGTTTAACCCGATTATGAAAATGAAGGTCGCCATCCAGGGTGAAGTGGTTCATGAACTGCTCTGGGATATTATCGCAGCCAAGGGATTTGAAAAAGATAACTACTTCAGTCAGGCAGTAATCGAACTCAAAGGATTCCCGAAACTGGAAGGTACCCGTCATGTCAACATGGCCCTGATTGTCAAACTTATCCCCAGCTATATGTTCAACCCTAAAGATTTCCCGGAAATTGGAAGACTCAACGGCAATGAAAATGACGATTTTCTGTTCAAACAGGGAAAAACCCGCGGTTATGCCAAAACCCAGTTCCATGATTTCCGCAAAACATATGCCACTAAAAATCTGCCGAACATTGAAATTTTCAAGGAACAAATCAAAGCGTATGAAGAATTCCTGATGGTATCCGGCATGGAACTCGGCGAACAGATGATGAATGATTTTGATTTTCTCCTGTGTGTGGGGGAAATCTTTACCATCATCGCTTACGGGCAGTTGATCATTGAAAGCGCGGCCATGGAAAATATCGACGACGATCTGCTTGACCAAATTTTTGATTTCATGGTTCGTGACTTTTCACAATACGGACTGGAATTGATGGGAAAACCGGTATCCAATGAAAAACAGCAGGCTGCTGCCCAAAAAATGCTTAAACGGCCCCATGCCGACATGGATCGCTTTGAAAAAGTGCTCAACGAGCATGTATACTCACTGGTTGATGCCTATACGATGAATCCATGATTTACAAAATGTTAT
>JAOZOL010000005.1:0-25819 GCA_029933295.1 Desulfobacterales bacterium
AAAGAAAAAGCCCTAAACGCATTTAGCGATTAGGGCTTTGTTAGATAGAGTTTTTCTCTTAAAATATAGAAATTATTATTGTTTTTTTCACCACAGAGATCACAGAGGACACAGAGAAAATCTTTTGTTTTTAATTGGTTCTCTCTGTGCCCTCTGTGGTGAATTTTATATTATTTTTTATCGTCTTTCACTTCTTCAAAATCCGCATCCACAACATCTTCATCCTCAGGGGGAGCCTGCTGCTGTGCTCCACCTTCCGCCTCGGCCCCGGGCTGCTGGGCTCCTGTCTGGGAAGCCTGTTGATAGATCGCTTCAGCCAGTTTGTGTGATGTCTGCATCAACTCATCGCTTAAGCGTTTTATTTCATTTTTATCATCGCCTTCCATGGCTTTTCTAAGCTGGCCTGAAAGGTCTTCAACTTTAGATTTGGTTTCAGCATCCACCTTATCACCCAGCTCAGCAATAGATTTTTCTGTTGAATAAATTAATGAATCCGCATTGTTTTTGGCTTCAACCAGCTCTTTGATGGTTTTATCGTCTTCAGCGTGAAGTTCTGCGTCTTTGACAAGTTTGTCAATCTCTTCCTGGGATAATCCGCTGGAAGCGGTAATCCGGATGGACTGTTCTTTTCCGGTTGCCATATCTTTTGCAGACACATTAACAATACCGTTCGCATCAATGTCAAAGGTCACTTCAATCTGCGGAATCCCGCGCGGTGCCGGGGGGATATCAGCCAGATCAAATCGGCCCAGTGTTTTATTGTATGCCGCCATTTCGCGTTCCCCCTGAAGCACATGAATGGAAACGGCCGGCTGATTGTCCTGGGCTGTTGAAAAAACCTGACTTTTTTTTGTGGGGATCGTGGTATTTTTTTCAATCAGCCTTGTCATCACGCCTCCAAGGGTTTCAATGCCCAGAGAAAGGGGCGTTACATCAAGAAGAAGCACATCCTTTACATCTCCTTTTAAAACCCCGCCCTGAATTGCAGCACCGAGAGCGACCACTTCGTCAGGATTTACCCCTTTATGCGGCTCTTTGCCGAAGATTTTCTTTACCCGTTCCTGAACTGCCGGCATTCGTGTCATACCGCCCACAAGGATGACTTCATCGATTTCCGATGCTTTCAGCCCGGCATCTTTTAACGCCGTTACGCAGGGTCGTTCAAGGTTATCTAAAAGATCGCTGACCAGAGATTCCAGTTTGGCCCGGGTTAATTTAATATTCAAATGTTTCGGCCCATTTGCATCTGCGGTGATAAACGGAAGATTCACATCCGTCTGCAGAGCGGTGGACAGCTCCATTTTTGCTTTTTCAGCACCTTCTTTAAGCCGCTGAAGCGCCATTTTATCGGAGCGAACATCAATGCCGTTTTCCCGTTTAAATTCATCGGCTAAAAAGTCAATTAATCTAAGATCAAAGTCATCTCCACCCAGATGGGTATCACCGTTTGTGGATTTTACTTCAAATACACCGTCACCGATTTCAAGCGCGGAAACATCAAAGGTTCCTCCGCCGAGATCGAAAACCACAATTTTTTCATCTTTCTTTTTATCCAACCCATAGGCCAGTGAAGCGGCCGTGGGTTCATTTATAATACGCAAAACATTCAATCCCGCGATTTTACCGGCGTCTTTGGTTGCCTGACGCTGGCTGTCGTCAAAATAGGCAGGAACGGTGATAACCGCATCAGTTACTTTTTCCCCCAGATATTCTTCAGCCGTATGTTTTATGTCTGCTAAAATAAAAGAGGAAATTTCCGCAGGGCTGTGCTGTTTTCCACGCAGGTTGATGCGCACATCGCCGTTGCTTGCTTTTTCGATTTTATACGGAAGGTTTTTAATATCGTTTTGCACCACTGAAGAGTCAAATTTTCTTCCAATCAGCCTCTTCACCCCAAAAACCGTATTTTCAGGGTTGGTGATGGCCTGTCTTTTAGCAACCTGGCCTACCATCCGTTCCCCGCTTTCAGAAACCGCGACAATGGAAGGAGTCGTGCGTCCGCCCTCCGGATTTGTGATAACCACGGTATCATTGTGCTCCCGTATCGCGACACATGAATTGGTTGTGCCGAGATCAATTCCTATGACCTTCCCCATTTTGTTCCTCCTTATGATATATATTTATGCTTTTATAATTTTTAAGACTTTTCTTTGGAAACCTCGACCATTGCCGGCCTGAGCAGCCTGCCATGGAGCAGATATCCCTTTTGAAATTCATTGATAATCGTATTGTCTTCGTGTTTATCTGATTCACTCTGCATGACCGCTTCATGAAAAGCCGGGTCAAAAGGTTTTCCCATCGTTTCAATTGGCGTTACGTGAAATTTGTTTAAAATTTTCAATATTTCATTTAATGTCATTTCAACGCCTTCTATGATGCAGGCATTGTGAGAATTTTCGGTTTCATCATCCGAAGTCTGTATTGCCCGTTCAAGATTATCCACAACAGACAGCAGTTCTTTTAAGAGGGCTTCATTTGAGTATTTTCTAAAATCATCCATCTGGCGCGTCATGCGTTTTTTATAATTTTCAAATTCCGCCGATAACCGTAATAACCGCTCATGTTCTTCTTCAGTTTCCTGTTTAAAGGCTGCCAGCTTCATAATGAGTTCTTCTCTGCTTTCAGTTTCGTTTGTTTCATTTGTTTTTTCCGGGGCCTCAACTTTTTTTGATGCATTGATTTGATCTTTTTCAGATTCTTTTTTCTGGCCGACAACCGCATCCTCATTTTTGGATTTTATGGGAATGCTCATTTTTTTTTGTGTTTTTTTCGTCAATTTACGACTCCTGTTTTCATCTTGATTCACAAAGATTCTATATCTTATTGCAATATTACAGGATAAGCTGCCTGTGAATAAACTTTAAAAAGTTCAAACCCGTTTAAATTTCAACAAAAAAATAAGACGAAAAAGAAAAATGTCAAGGAACGTTTTATTAGAAATATAAAAACAAAACAAGCGGACAAAAAAAGAAAACCTTCATGGATAAAACCGGCAGGCATGCTGTTACTCATCGATCTGTAAGCATTTTCAGGGCGTGGCACTATAAAAAAAAAGTCCTGATTGTGAACCCTTTGTCGAGCTTTAACGAAAAATAAATTATAACATAATCGGGATCGATCCACGACACAGACAGAGTTACTTATCGCTGCTTCCTTCCGGACCTGACGAGGTTCGTAATCGTCTGTTGCGTGGCGACCGATCAGAATAATTTATTTATCCGTTTTAAACCCTTGAAAGGGAATTCTGCCCCGCATAAGCGGATTTCGGGTAACAAGGCACCGCTAACACCCCGCATATCACAATCAGGATTTTGGTTATAAGATGTAAAATTTATCTTTTCAAGTAAGAAAAAACATAAATTTCAAAAAAACCTTTTTTGTTGTCACGGCATCATTATATAATATAGTCATTAATTTTTCAAAAGTTGTGCAAAATTCAGGTATAAAATTTTTTTGCCAAAAAAACACAAAAAATCATGACGATCACGGATAATAAATTAATTCCCCGACAGTTTACGAAAAAAGTCGCGCAGACAATCAATACCTATGGAATGTTAGAAAAAGGAATGTCTGTTCTTGTGGGGGTTTCCGGAGGACCGGATTCCGTGGCCCTCTTGCACGTAATGATGGATGTATCCGAAAGATTGGCGCTTAAACTGGGAGTGGCACATTTAAACCATTGTCTCAGGCAGGAATCGTCCGATAATGACGAAGCCTTTGTTGTTTCAATTGCTGATAAATTTGGCCTGCCATGTTATGTAGAAAAAACGGATATTGTCGAAGAACAGCGAAAAACAGGATATTCCCTTGAGGAAGCCGGCAGGATGGCCCGATATCGGTTTTTTCAAAGGGTTTGTCAAAAAAACGGGTTTGACAAAATTGCCGTTGGTCATAATAAAGACGACAATGCGGAACTGATCCTGCTTTATCTGCTTCGCGGAAGCGGTGCTGTCGGTATGGGCGGAATCCCGCCGAAAAGGGACAATATTATCCGCCCGCTGATCCGGACATCCCGGGTAGAAATCATCAATTATTTAACCACGCAAAAAAAGACCTATACCACTGATGCTTCAAATTATGATGAACGCTTTTTGCGTAATAAAATCCGGCATATGCTTATTCCGCTTTTAAAAAAAGAGTTTAACCCTAAAATAGGTGAGTCCCTGAACCGCCTTGGGGAGATCATGCGTTCTGAAGATGCATGGCTCAATCATTTAATAAATCCGATTTTTGAAAAAACGGTTATACGCAGTAAAGATGACCGGATAATACTGTCGATGCCGGAACTGGCAAAATTAAATATTGCGCCGCAACGCAGAGTACTTCGTAAAGCCATACAGCGGGTCAAAGGCGATTTGCGGCGGATTACGTATACGCAAATCCGTTCAATTTCAACGCTGTTGGAAAATGACCCTGGTGATGGCCGCCTTGATCTGCCCGGCCGGATCAGGGTGGCTAAAAAATTCGGGCAACTTATTATTTCAAAAGAAAATAAAAGTTTACGGCTTATGGAGGTTGAAGATATAAACAAAAAAACGTTTAATTTTCAAAAGGTTATTTCAAAATCCGACATAAATTTAAAAAAACCTGTTTATATCAAAGAAATTAAGATGGTTGTATCGTTTTTAAAAACAGATCGCAATGCCATAAAGGACATAACAGGTTGCAAAAACCAGGATGCGTTTTTTGACTGGGATCTTTTAAAATTTCCTATTATTATTAGAAACTATCGAAAAGGGGACCGGTTTACACCCCTTGGCATGACCGGAACCCAGAGTTTAAAAAAATTTTTTATTAACAATAAAATAAATTCGTTAAAACGCTCCTGCGTTCCAATTTTTTTAAGCGGTAATCAACTGATATGGATTGGCGGGTTTAGAATCGCAGATTCCATAAAAGTAACGGCAACAACACAGACCGTTTTAAAAACAACGATCACCACAGGGGTTGAATCCCTGGGCTAATAAAATATATTTCAAATCTTTACAAAATATGAATACATATATATACAAAGTCCAAATCTTTACTCTTTTAAAATCGTCATTATTATATAGATGATATAGAATACATGGTGGTAAATGAATATAATTTTGTGTGAAGGAGATTGTTTTGAATCCTCTTAATAAGAATGTGGCGCTTTGGGTCATCATCGTTTTGATGGTGGTCATGCTGTATAATATTTTTAACCAGCAACATCAGAAAGAGAGAGAAAAAAGCTACTCGGATTTTTTGACGATGGTTGAAAATGAACAGGTTAGAAATGTTGATATTCATGGAAATGAACTGGTTGTAACCGATCAAAATGAAATCCCGTTTCGCGTTTACGCTCCCCAGGATAATGAATTGATCGGCATGCTTCGTAATAAAGGCGTTTCGATAAATGTAAAACCTGAACCGGAAACACCCTGGTTTATTTCAGTTCTGGTTTCCTGGTTTCCCATGGTGCTCCTTATCGGGGTCTGGATATTTTTCATGCGTCAGATGCAGAGCGGCGGCGGAAAGGCGCTTTCTTTTGGAAAAAGCAGTGCACGCATGCTTTCCGACCAGACGGATAAAATTACGTTTGATGATGTGGCCGGAGTGGATGAAGCTAAAGAGGAAGTAGCTGAAATAGTTGATTTTTTAAAAGATCCCAAAAAATATACACGTTTGGGGGGCAGGATTCCCAAAGGCGTATTGATGGTTGGCGCACCTGGTACCGGAAAAACTCTTCTTGCAAGAGCCATTGCCGGTGAAGCCGGTGTCCCTTTTTTCAGCATCAGCGGCTCGGACTTTGTAGAAATGTTTGTGGGGGTCGGAGCCTCAAGGGTCAGGGACCTTTTTGTTCAGGGTAAAAAAAATGCGCCCTGTATCATTTTTATTGATGAAATCGATGCAGTCGGACGGCACAGGGGTGCAGGACTCGGCGGCGGGCATGATGAGCGGGAGCAGACGTTGAACCAGCTCCTTGTGGAAATGGACGGTTTTGAATCCAATGAAGGTGTTATCCTGATCGCCTCAACAAACCGCCCTGATGTCCTTGACCCTGCATTACTCAGACCGGGCCGGTTTGACCGCCAGGTGGTTGTATCCATGCCGGATATAAAGGGCAGAAAAGAAATTATCGAAGTTTATATTAAAAAGACACCCATCGGATCGGACGTTGATTCGGATGTTCTGGCTAAAGGGACCCCGGGATTTTCCGGCGCTGATCTGGAGAACATGGTCAATGAAGCTGCTTTAATTGCCGCTAAAAAAGGCAAGGAACGCTTAGAGATGATCGATTTTGAAGATGCCAAAGATAAAATCGTGATGGGGCTTGAGCGTAAATCAAAAGTCATTAAGGAAGAGGATAAGAAAAACACGGCATACCATGAAGGCGGGCACGCTCTGGTGGCCCGGTTTTTACCGGATACAGATCCTATTAATAAAATTACCATTATCCCTCGCGGCAGGGCTGCGGGTGTTACCTGGTTTTTGCCCGAAGAAAAGGACTTTCAGTATAAAGATCAGCTTTTAAATGAGCTTGCGGTTGCAATGGGCGGGCGGGTCGCCGAAGAGCTTATTTTTAACCGGATCAGCACAGGCGCTTCAAATGATATTAAACAGGCCACAAACCTGGCCAGTTACATGGTTCGGGCCTGGGGAATGAGCGAAAAGCTGGGTCCCTTGTCCTATGCCAAGCAGGATGAACAGATCTTTTTAGGCAGAGAAATCGCCCAGCATCGTGATTATTCTGAAGAAACCGCACAAAAAATTGATAACGAAATTTCCATGCTGGTCAAAAACAGTCATCAACAGGCAAAGGAGGTTTTACAGGAAAATCTTGATATTCTTCATAAGCTGGTTGAGCTGTTGATGGAAAAAGAAACGGTCATGGGAAAAGAGTTAGACGAGCTGATTTATGCCATGCGGCCGGGAATCGTGCTGCCATCCGACCGGCCAAAGAAAGGGGCCGAAAACACATCCAGTCAATCTCATGATACAGCAGAAAATGCCGGCAACGAAATATAAACTGACCTGGCAGGATTTCACCCTTGAGCTTGGCCAATCCACCCGGATCATGGGCGTATTAAATGTTACGCCGGATTCTTTTTCAGATGGCGGCAGGTTTTTTGGCTTAGATAATGCGCTGGCTCAGGCGGAAAAAATGATCGCCGACGGTGCTGATATCATTGATATCGGGGGTGAATCCAGCCGCCCTTTTGCAGAAATAGTGTCCGTGGAAGAGGAATGCCGCCGTGTTTTGCCGGTGATTGAACATCTGGCAAAACAAATAACCATTCCCATTTCAATTGATACCACAAAATCAGAAGTCGCCAGTCGCGCCGTTTCAGCCGGCGCATCTATAATAAATGATATCAGTTCCTTGCAGTTTGACCCGGAAATGGGAAACCTCGCCGCAAAAAACGATGTTCTGCTGGTGCTGATGCATATGAAAGGAACGCCGGCCGATATGCAGGTGTCTCCCGCCTATGATGATCTGATTGGCGAAATTTATGATTTTTTATTTCAGGCCATTTGCCGGGCGGAAAAATCTGGGGTGGCAAAATCAAAAATCATCGTTGATCCTGGTATCGGGTTTGGCAAAACGATTTCTCATAATCTTTTTTTAATTAAAAAATTGAAAGATTTAAACAGATTGGGCGTGCCGATACTGATTGGGCCTTCAAGAAAAGCGTTTATTCGAAAAATTCTCTCCATGCCGGATATGCATGAATTAAAACCGGATCATCCTGCGGTTGAAACCGGGACCCAGGCAGCTGTTGCCGCAGCCGTAATGAGCGGCTCACACATTGTACGCGTTCATGATGTTGCAAGCACTTTTGCGACGATAAAAATCCTTGATGCCATAATTCATTCAACCCAGTAAAGGAAAGAGCATGCTGTTAGTCGTGGATGTCGGAAACACCAATACAGTGATCGGTTTATATGAAAAGGATAACCTGATTTGCGATTGGCGGATTCATACGCAAGCCAGCATCACTGAAGATGAATTTTACATACTGATTTCAAACCTTTTTTTAAGCAAAAAAATCAATTCATCAGATATACACAAAACCGTAATATCCTGCGTCGTACCACCCCTGGTAAGAGTTCTGAATGCATATTGCAACAAATATCTCGGACATAATCCATTCTGGGTTGACGCAGACAGTGTAAATATTCCTGTTTTATACGATAACCCGTCAGACGTCGGTGCTGATCGTCTGGTAAACGCCATTGCCGCATATCATCTTTATAATACAAGTTTGATTGTGATTGATTTCGGCACTGCCACGACATTTGATGTAATTAGCGGCCAGGGAGAATATATCGGAGGAGCAATTGCGCCGGGAATCGGCATTGCCGCCGAATCTCTGTTTAAGCACGCATCCAAACTCCCCCGGGTTGAATTGTTTAATCCACCCAAAAGAGTTATCGGAAAAAACACCGCCCACAGCATGAAATCCGGTATCATATACGGATACGCGGAACTGGTGGACGGAATGGTGCGCCGAATTAAAAAGGAAATGCAATCGGCTAAACCAAAGGTGGTTGCAACCGGCGGGTTAGCACCTTTAATGCAGAATATATCACAAACAATTGAAGCTGTGGAACTGGGGTTAACACTGGAAGGGTTGCGGATTATCAGCAAAAGGTTTTGATGATAAAGATTGCTTTATTGTTCACTTCATCTGCATGACAGTTTCGAGACGGCTGATTTCTTTGCGAATGGTCTCTTTTTCCGATTCCTTCAATCCCTTTTTATTTAATCGCTGACGAAGGGTGAGGAGAATCATTTCTTCTCTGTATTCATTACAAGTATATCGTTTATGGGAGCTCATCTTATAATTCTAAAAGATTCCCAATCGTTTTGCGCTGTCTTTATAAATGGCATAAAACAGTTCATGCTCGTTTATGCCCCGGCTTAAAATTCTGTCTATTTTTTTAATATCCTTAAGGTTGATTATTAAGTTGACGCTTTTTAAAAACGCCGTCATCTTATCCATGGTGGCGAATTGCCGGGTGAGTAATCCAACAAAAATATTCCGGCGCACTTCCATTCCCAGCCTGTCAAGATAAATGAGAATTCCGTTTGCATCGGGATCACTGCCGGAAAATGTTTCATTAACCAGTACCATGTCATATATATGATACTTCATGCTACGCAAAGCTTCCCGGACATTTTTCGCTTTAGTAATACTATAATCCATTATTTCCAGAACAGTTGCAATTTCTTTTAAAATTTTAGGATTTTCTTCGCATACAAGTGCTGTTTTTCCCTCTTCTTCCAGAAAATCAAAGGGCCTTTCGCTGACATCATAATCTTCAGTACCCTCATCGAAATCATTTTCTTCAAACATTTTTAAATCGGTTTTGGAAAGGCTGTCTTTTTGCAGATCAATAATTATTTTTTCTTTACATTTGGGGCAAACGACAGATGCGGCTTTGCCTTTTGGGAGTTTTTCATCCGGAATGTTTAATCTTGTGTTGCAATTTTTACATGAAAATTCCATAGGTTAAAATCCACTCTTTTTTTGTTCATAACTTAAATCAATTTCAAGTTTGTCGATTGCACTGGTTGCTTCCCCCCGGGCGCTTTTTACCATATCAATGCCCCGGCCGACAATCGATCTGCGTGAGGCATAGCCAATGGCCGTCTCTTCTGAAATTAATCCTTTCTCAAACAATCCGATAATGTAACGATCAAAGGTTGTCCATCCGAATGCGTTTGAAGCTTCCATCATGTCATAATAGGTTTTGCCTTCGGATTCTCCGTGTAAGATCGAGTCTTTAACCCGTAAACTGGTTCCCAGAATTTCAAAAGCGGCGATGCGTCCGCCACCGGATTTTGGCAGAAGCCGCTGGCATACCACCCAGCGAAGCGTATCGGCAAGCCGGATACGAATCTGGTTTTCTTCTTCATTTGAAAACATGCCAAGTATACGATTTATCGTTTGTCCTGCATCGACGGTATGAAGTGTTGAGAATACGAGATGGCCGGTTTCGGCAGCGGATAATCCGATTTCAACGGTTTCCCGGTCCCGCATTTCGCCCACCAGGATCACCTTTGGTGCCTGCCGGAGTGCTGCCCGCAAGCCTTTGGAAAATTCACTGAAATCTTTTCCCAGTTCCCGCTGGTTAAAAGTGGCTCTTTTGTGGGAATGTATATATTCCACCGGGTCTTCAAGGGTTATTATATGTACTGATTTGTGTCTGTTGATCTCTTCTAGGATTGCGGCAAGAGAGGTCGTTTTTCCGGTGCCGGTTGCACCGGTGAAAATGATAATGCCGTTTTTTTCCTTGGCGAGATCGAAAAAGGTTTCCGGAAGATCCATGTCCTTGATGGTGGGCACCTTTGTTTCAAGCTGACGCATAACAATGGAGTAATGACCGGATTGTGAAAACACATTTACCCTGAACCGGGCCTTTCCCGGTAATGTATACGACAAATCACAGGAACCGTCTTTAAGCAATGTTTCCGTCAGTCGTCGATCCCGTGCAATGAGGTTGAGGGCAATAGATTCCGTCTGAAAAGGGGTCAGCGATTTTATTGGAGGTTTCATGTCCACGCCGGCCAGCTCACCATAGGTTTCCACCTGTAATGGTTTGCCCACGGTAAAATTAAGATCGGAAACACTTTCATGCGAATCGAGCATGGTGGATAAAATATGATCAAGTTCAGGTTTTTTCATTGTTCCTTATTCCTTATATTATAGCATGGTTGAATAAGGTTAAAGCGGTTAAAATCGTATCTATGCTTCAGTAAAATCTATGGGCGGTGAAGTCAGCAACGGTCGGAATCGTTGTTTTTCATTTGCTTTGTTGTAACTGTCTTCAGCGCTGATCCATCCCTTGTTATAAAGCGTCATAATCGCGTCATCAAGGAGCCTCATGCCGTATTTCTTGCCTGTCTGCATCGAAGACGCCAGCTGGTGTGTTTTGGATTCCCGGATTAGATTTCTCACAGCAGGGGTTGCAATCAGTATTTCAAGGGCCGGGCACCTGCCCTTTTTATCGATCCGTTTAAACAATACTTGAGCGACAACGGCCCTGATGCTGTCTGACAATCCGGAGCGAACCTGGGCTTGCTGTGCTGCAGGAAAGACTTCAACGATACGGTCAACCGTTTTTATAGCACTGGAGGTATGCAGCGTGGTAAACACCAAATGCCCGGTGGAAGCTGCTTCAATCGCAAGAGACATTGTTTCAAGATCCCTCATTTCACCCACAAGAATGATATCCGGATCTTCACGAAGCGCTCCCCTGAGCGCGGTGGAAAAAGATTTGGTATGCACGCCGACTTCACGCTGATTGATAATACACCCCTGGCTTTCATGGACAAATTCTATGGGGTCTTCGACGGTGATAATATGATCCTTGCGAAGGCGGTTGGCTTCATCAATGATGGCTGCCAGGGTCGTTGATTTACCACTTCCCGTGGGTCCGGTAATAATAACCAGTCCTCTGGGCAGTGTCGCAAGCTTCGCAATGACAGGAGGGAGTCCGAGTTGTTCACAGCCCATAATATTATTGGGGATTTCCCGAAAAACCGCTCCAACACCATTTCGTTGCATGAAAAAATTCACCCGGTATCTTGCCAGGCCTTTAATTTCATAGCCAAGATCAACATCTCCGGTTTCCTCAAATATTTTAATCTTGTCTTCGGGAGCGATTTCATAAATCATGCTTCGAAGATCGTTATTACTAAGGGTTTTGTATTTGACCCTTTCCATTTCTCCCCGAATTCTCAATGCGGGCTGCAGCCCGGCCACAAGATGAAGGTCGGATGCACCCTGATCGTTCATTAATTTAAAAAAAGCATCAATTTTGGCCATAAAATGCTCCTGGTATGATTTTTTTAACTCTAACTAATATTTTATATAGATATTATAATAACAAACAAATAAAGAGTTTATTGTAGCGGAATAATGGCCCTTTGAATGATCAGGTTGTTTGAAAACATAAACAGGCTTTGAACAATAAACGCTTTTAAGAAAAAAATCACAAGCAAGACGATCATTGGAGAAAGATCGATCCCGCCAAAAGCTGTCGGGAGCCGCTTTCTTATTTGATACAATAACGGTTCGGTAACCTGGTTGATAAACCGAACAATCGGATTAAACGGATCAGGATTCACCCAGGACAAGATGGCATGCGCAATAACAATCCACATAAAAAAGGTTAAGCCGATATCGATCACCTGGGCAATGGCCCTGATAAAATTAGCAAGTAAAATCATAATAGGATTCTTTGCAGATAAGCGTAAAAAGAGTTATTTTTTATTAAATAAACAACGATCAATTATTCTAAATAAATAAAAAATGCGTTATAAGTCAAGGTATTTCAATCATAGTGATTGACAATGGCTTTGTTTCAATTAATAACACATGAAATGATTTTATCAAAGTTCTCAACAAAAGCAAAGGAGAAATAATGCCTAAACTGAATCAAAAGATAGGGTTTGTCGGTGCGGGCAACATGGGGCAGGCAATGATCGGCGCATTAATCAAATCAGAATGTTCTGAGCCTTTTGATATTTTTGTCAGCGATGTTCGACATGACCAGACATCTGTTTTGAAAAAAAAGTATGGTATCAACATATTATCATCCAATACCGAAGTTGTTGAAGCATGCGACGTGATCATTTTTGCCGTTAAACCGCAAACCATCGATAAAATGCTGTCGGATCTGTTATCAGATTACGATATCGATGCATCTTTACAAAGAAAATTGTTTATTTCAATCGCTGCCGGGACCCGACTTGAAAAAATCGAAAAATATCTGTATGCGTCGCTTGGTGTTGATAAAAAAAAACAAATGCCGATCCTAAGGGTCATGCCCAATACACCAGCCCTTGTTATGTCTGGAATGTCAGGGGTTTGTGCCAATGAATATGCCACCCGCAAAGACATGCAGGTGGCAAAAACAATCCTTGCAGCAATGGGCCGGGTGATTGAGTTCCAGGAAAAAGACATGGATGCCGTTACGGCAATGTCCGGCTCCGGGCCCGCATATTGTTTTTATCTGGTTGAAGCCATGATAGATGCGGGGATCAAGCTTGGCATTGATAAACAAATTGCAGCCAAAATGACCATTGGCACATTAAAAGGGGCGCTTGCTCTGCTGGAAAGCCAGAAAGAATCTGCCGAAGAGCTGCGAAAAAAAGTCACTTCTCCCGGCGGAACCACGGAAGCGGCAATCAGCGTACTGGATGACCACGCCGTAAAACAGACTATCACAAAAGCCGTTATTGCGGCAGCAGAAAGATCCAAAGCATTAAGCGAATAAATATTTCTAATTGATTTAATAAAATAAGGGATTATAGTTGTACCATGTTTGCACAATCTGTTTCATATTCAGCCGCTTTTTTAGCCGGATTGCTTTCTTTTTTGTCTCCGTGTGTATTGCCGCTGATACCGGCATATTTTACCTTTATCACCGGTTTTTCCATTGAAGAACTGACCAGGGGAAACAGTGCGGATATTCGAAAGAAGGTGTTTTTATCAACCATATCTTTTGTGTGCGGGTTTTCAATTCTGTTTATTATCATGGGGGCATCTGCAACCTTTCTGGGCGGATTAATCGAAAAGAACAAGGATATTATTCGGATTATCGGCGGCGTTATCATCATTGTTCTCGGAATTCATCTGACCGGATTGATTCGAATCCGAAAGCTTGAAGTTGAAAAACGGATTCATTTTCAAAAAAAGCCGATTCATTTTTTGGGAACCTTTCTTGTCGGCATGGCGTTTGGCGCCGGATGGAGTCCCTGCATCGGTCCCCTGCTCGGTTCGATATTAATTATCGCAAGCTCCGAAGAAACCATCTGGCAGGGAGTTATTCTTTTATCCATTTATGCGTCCGGCCTGGCACTACCGTTTATATTGATCTCTATTTTTATTAATTTTATACTGGAGTTTATGAGCCGGGCGACACGCACCTTAAAATATATCAATGCGGTGGCCGGAGGATTGCTGGTCATTGTCGGTATTTTTTTGTTGACTAATAAATTTACTTTATTTAACGCATTGTTTACGTTTACGCATTAGTGCCGCATCCTTGCCGCGACATTAAAAAGGAAACATGTATTATGTAAGGATTTATGATTATTATGAATAATAAAAAGCTCGTACCGGTTTTATGCGCTATCGTGTTTACTATAGCGTTGTTTTCCTCCCAATCAATTGCAGCCAAAGATGGAATTAACTGGCAATCATATGAAGCCGGCATTCAAAAGATAAAAGATGAAAAGAAAAAAGGGTTCCTGCATTTTTATACGGACTGGTGTAAATATTGTAAAATTATGAATGCGCAGACATTTTCTGATGCAAAAATCATCGCTTATTTAAATGAAAATTTTGTTTCCATCCGGATAAATGCGGAAAAACAAAGGGATGTTGCACGCAAATACGGGGTGAACCGATTTCCAAATACCTGGTTTCTTTCAGAAGACAGCTCAAGCCTGTCAAGCCAGCCGGGATTTATCCAGCCAGATATGTTGTTAGCCATATTAAAATTTTTAAACACAGATAGTTATAAAAAAATGAGATTCAGCGATTATATGAAGCTTGAGGAAAAACAAACAAAAGCGAAGAAAGCTGACTAACCATAAGATTTCAACTTATTGATCACCTAACAAATGCTGCCAGAATTTAATGCAGACTTTTTAAAACACCTGCTGAGCAATGCAAAAACACCTGCCATTCCGGAAAATGGAACTTTTGAATACACCAGTGTTTTTCTACTTGTTTTTACGCAAGATGAAACTCCTTATTTGCTGGCAATTTTAAAAGCTGATACTCCCGGTTATCCCTGGCGAAATCAGATCGCACTTCCAGGTGGCCATGTGGATAAAAATGATACAAGTCCCCTGGCTGCCGCATATAGAGAGCTTAAAGAGGAAGTCGGTATCCACAGGAGTCAGGTCGATCTGATTGGTTCCATGGGCCATTTTCAGACCATCGGACATAAGGACATAGAGGTCTTTATGGGAGTCTGGGCCGGCAATAAAGACACGCTCACATACGACCCGAAAGAAATCTCGGAAATTCTTGAAATACCGATTGACGATCTTTTAAAAAAACATCTTTCAAGCCATTTTGATGGCCGCATCCCCAATGTCGAAGAATTGCTTTATCCCTTTAAAAATTTGGTTGTTTGGGGAGTAACCGCGAGGATTTTTCATTATTTTTTTGAAATGGTGCGGACAAAATTAGATGATTCTGTCGTTCATCAATTACAAAGCCATCAATAATTATATTGAAGAACTTCCGGTATACCGTCTTGCCAGCCGGGCGATATTGGAGACACAAACACCAAGGCATAAAAGCGTAAGTAAAACCGGAACCCATATATAGGCATTAAACTCATCAATCTGCCGGGCAACCTTAATCCCATCAATGGAAAACAGCAAAACAAGAAACATGACGGCTGTCTTAACCATACAGGCTGCATCAGAATCATGCCATGGCACAATGGCTTTTCTAAAAACAGGATTTTGATCGATTTGCATGATTAATTTTTATACAAATATTTGAAAAAATCAAGCATGAGAATGATGCAGTTTAAGTACCCGTATTATTGATTTTTTGGGTATATAATACAATATATTGATTTTTTTCTTGACATTGATCAATATATTGTGATAAATTTTTTTTAAATATTAAAAAATAAAATTTTTTGCAGTTTTATCAGCATTGTTGGATTCATTAAATTGTAAAAGGAGCTGAAATGTTTAAAAGCATTAAAAAACGTAATGGACGTGTGGATGATTTTGACTCATCAAAAATTACAGCGGCCATTGCAAAGGCCGGTAAAGCAACAAAGGAATTTGACGAAAAAGAAGCTAAAAAAATGACTCTGCGGGCTTTGACCCTTGCTCATGAGATGCATCTGGCCACCACGCCGGAGGTTGAGGAGATTCAGGATATTGTTGAAAGAGTTCTTTTGGATTCCCCATATTATAAAACAGCCAAGGCTTATATTATATATCGGGAGCAGCATGCACAGATCAGAAAGATAACGACCAAAGCCCATGTCGAGATCGTGGAAAATTATGTCCAGAAAATGGACTGGAAAATCAAAGAAAACAGCAATATGAGTTTTTCGTTGCAGGGGTTGAACAATTATATTTCATCCGATATCACCGCCGAATACTGGCTTAACAGAATCTATCCACCTGAAGTGAGAAACGCACACGTCAAGGGAGATCTTCATATTCATGATTTAAGTCTTTTATCAATTTATTGTGTTGGATGGGATCTTCAGGATCTTTTATCAGTCGGGTTTATGGGGGTTCCCGGAAAAGTTGAAAGCGCCCCTCCCAGGCATCTCAGGTCCGCTCTTGGACAAATCGTCAATTTTTTCTATACACTGCAGGGAGAAGCGGCGGGCGCCCAGGCGGTTTCTAATTTTGATACACTCCTGGCACCATTTATCCGTTCAGATAAGCTTTCTTATAAAGAGGTTAAACAGGCGCTGCAGGAGTTTGTCTTTAATATTAATATTCCCACCCGGGTGGGATTTCAAACACCCTTTACCAATATCACCATGGATTTGAATGTACCGGGAACCCTTAAAGATGTCCCGGCGGTAATCGGCGGGGAACCACAAAAAGAGACATATGCTGAGTTCCAGGCTGAGATGGATATACTCAACAGTGCATTTGCGGAAGTCATGATGGAAGGAGATGCAAAGGGCCGTGTGTTTACATTTCCCATCCCCACATACAACATCACGGAGGATTTTGACTGGAACAATCCGAACCTTGAAAACATCTGGAAAATGACCGGTAAATACGGGATTCCTTATTTTTCCAACTTTGTAAACTCAGACATGTCTCCCGATGACGCCCGGTCCATGTGCTGCCGTCTGCGGTTAGATAACCGGGAACTGCGAAAAAGGGGCGGGGGACTTTTTGGTGCCAACCCGCTGACCGGCTCCATCGGTGTTGTTACAATTAATCTTCCCCGAATCGGCTTTCTTTCAAAAGATAAAACCGAATTTTTTGATCGGTTAAATGCATTGGCAGGCATTGCCCAGCAAAGCCTTTCCATTAAGCGTAAAATACTGGAAAAATTTACTGATCAGAATCTTTATCCATATTCAAAATTTTATTTACGCGCCATTAAGGAAAAAACAGGTTCTTTCTGGACCAATCATTTTTCAACCATTGGTATTATTGGCATGAATGAGGCTTGTTTAAATTTTATCGGTTCGGATATCGCCAGTCCCGCAGGTCATGAATTCGCGATAGAAGTGTTGGATTTTCTGCGCAAAAAAATGGAAGATATTCAGGAAGAAACCGGGGACTTTTTTAATCTGGAAGCAACCCCCGGAGAAGGGACCGCGTTTCGCCTGGCAATGATTGACAAAAAACAATATCACGATATTATTTGTGCCAATGAAACATTTTATCAGGAAGGTGCTGATCCGTTTTATACAAATTCCAGCCAGCTTCCGGTAAATTATACGGACGATATTTTTGAAGCCCTTGAGCTTCAGGATGAACTCCAGACAAAATATACCGGCGGAACCGTGTTTCATATTTTTCTCGGCGAACAGGTTAGCGATATTGATGCGACCAGAAACCTGGTTAAAAAAGTAACAAACAATTTCAAATTGCCGTATTTTACGCTTTCCCCGACGTTCAGCGTTTGTCCCAAACATGGCTATATTGATGGATCTCATGAAGTTTGCCCGGAATGCAATCAGCCGGTTGAGGTATATTCCCGAATTGTGGGATATCTCAGACCGGTCAGTCAGTGGAATAATGGCAAATTGTCCGAGTTTAATATTCGTAAAACATTTACGATGGAGAAAAGACAGGCCGTATAGCAATAATGATTATCGGTGGTATTCAAAAAAGTTCATTTATTGATTATCCTTCCAAGATCAGTTGTGTCTTGTTTACGATAGGCTGCAATTTTGAGTGTCCTTACTGTCACAACCCGGATCTGATTAAACGAACACCAAACGATTTGACGATTGATCCAAAAGAGGTCTTTGCTTTTCTTAAAAAAAGAAGACCTCTCTTGGATGGTGTTGTCATAACAGGAGGAGAACCGACACTTCAAAACGATCTTTTTGATTTTTGTGAACAGATAAAAATGTTGGGATATCCGGTTAAACTTGATACAAACGGGACCAGGCCGAAGATAATAAAAAAACTGGTCAAAAAAAAACTCATTGACTATATCGCAATGGATATAAAAACTGAACCTGACAGATATTCACCGGATATTACAAAAACATATAAAGCCGATGATATTTGTGATTCCATACAATTTATTAAAAAGTCCGGTCTCCCCCATGAGTTTAGAACAACCTGTGTGAAATCAATAGTTGATAAAGATGCAATCCATGCTGTTTCCCGTCTGATCAGCGGTGCCGATCTCTATGCCCTGCAAAAAGTTAATATTAAAAACGTAACCGTATTAAATCCTCAATATTTTGAAACACACAAATGGCAATATGATGCACAGGCAATGGAAAAATTGCGTGAGATTGCTTCAAAATTTGTTAAAAATACAATAATTCGGTAAGGGGTCACGAAAAAATAAATTTACATTTTCAAGAGTCGGGCAACCGGATGGCAAGGCGCGGGAAGGGCGAATAGCCGGCTATTCAACCGATTATTGTCGGTGGCGAAGGGATGGGGATGCGAAAAAAGATCTGGATGCACCGGACAAAAAAAATTGAAAACCGGAGAACTCTTTTTTGGCAAATCTGATCATACTTTTTAAAATTATTGCTGTGTTAACGGCAGCCGGAATCCTTGGAAACTGGTTTTTGTCGGAAGTGAAAAAAAGCAAGCTTAAAGGTGATCCCGGTTATAAAGCTTATTTATCTTTTCCTGGAATTATCATTATTTTATTGGTATTGTTACTGCCGATTATTGCTTATTTCTTGCAACACTGATTATGACGGCTTTGTAAAAATACTGTTCACGGAATAAATTCATTTCCAAACAACTTAGGGATTTTTCAAAAATATCACATGTTCACGGAAATTGAAAAAAAAATTATTGCCTTGGTTCAGGGGGATATGCCGGTAGAAAAGCGACCCTACCTGGCCATGGCCGACAAACTCGGGGTGGCGGAAGAAACGGTCATTTTAGTATTAAAGGACCTTTGCGATCGAGGTATAATTCGTCGGTTCGGCGCAACCCTGCGTCATCAGAAATCCGGTTTTAATGCCAATGCCATGGTGGCATGGGATGTGGATGAAGATCGCATTGACAAAGTGGGAAAATTGATGGCCGGGTTTAAGCAGGTTTCCCATTGCTATCGGCGCGACCCTTGTGAAAACTGGCCGTACAATCTCTATACCATGGTTCACGCAAAAGATGAGGCTTCATGCCGGGAAATTGCCGGAAATATTTCAAAAAAAACAGATGTTGATACATATGAGATCCTTTTCAGTAAAAAAGAACTGAAAAAAACCTCCATGCAATACTTTGAGTTTGATTGAATCATCGCTCCCCACATATCCTTTTTGTCAATCCCTGGATTCATGATTTTGCCGCCTATGACGTCTGGGCCAAACCGGTAGGGCTACTGTCGATTGCCGCCATTCTTCGAATGCACGGCTTTTCGATATCATATATCGATTGTCTTGACCGGTTTCATCCAAAGGCAAAACCATCAGATCCGATGTCCAGAAATGGGCGGGGGCCTTACCTGAAAACCCGTATTCCTCCGCCAAAAGGACTTGAAGCTGTTGGCCGGCGTTTTTCCCGATACGGCATCCTGCCGGAGTGGTTCACGGAAGATCTAAAATCCATTCCAAAACCGGATGTTATTTTAATCACCTGTCTCATGACATACTGGTATCCCGGTCTTTTTGAGACCATCCGGGCAATCCGAACGGTTTTTCCGCAAACCCCGATCATTCTTGGGGGCATTTATGCGACCCTTTGCCATGCACATGCGACCCGTTATTCCGGAGCCGACCATATCGTGACCGGTGCCGGGGAAAAGAAGATTTTAGAACTTATCGGAATAATTACAGGAAAGAATCAAACTCTAAATTTTGATCCGGACAATTTAAATACCTATCCATATCCGGCCTTTGATCTGCAGCGAAAAACCGGATATATTCCATTGCTCACATCGCTGGGATGCCCTTTTTCGTGTGCCTATTGCGCTTCAAATTTTTTACAGCCAAACCACATGAAAAGGCATCCGGATCTGGTGGCAGAAGAAATCCTTTACTGGCATGACAAATTCGGAGTAAAAGAGTTTGCTTTTTATGATGATGCGTTGCTGGTCAATGCGGACCAGCATGCCGTTCCCATGTTTAACCGGATTATCAAAACAGGCCGAAACTTGCGGTTTCACACGCCTAACGCCGTTCATATTCGTAAAATTACATCTCAAATAGCAGTCTTGATGTTTAAGGCGGGCGTGAAAACCCTTCGGATGGGGCTTGAAACAACGGATTTTACAATGCGGGAAATGGATAGAAAAGTAAAAGAAGCGGAATTTATCCAGGCAGTTTCTTATTTGCTGGAGGCCGGTTTTCAAAAAGAACAGGTGGGAGCGTATCTGCTGGTGGGCCTGCCCGGGCAATCGGTTGCATCTGTTGAATTGTCCATAAAAACCGTACAAAAAAGCGGAATTACCCCGATCCTCGCTTATTACAGCCCGATTCCGCATACGGATATGTGGGAAGCGGCAAAGGCGGCTTCCCGGTATGACCTGGAAGCTGATCCTGTTTTTACCAATAATGCCGTTATGCCCTGCCAAAAGGGAGCGTTTGACTGGGACGAGCTGACAAGGCTGAAGCAGCGAGTTAAATTCCCTTAGGGGTTTAGGTAGAAGAACTTTGGTATCACATCTTGAATCAAATCTTTTCAACTTCAGGCATTTCTAAGCTTTTTACGGTCTGAACAGCGCTTCCGGCTATGCCTTTTATGGAGCTGTACATGTAAGACGTATTTAATATAACCTTTTCAATTTGTTTTTCCCGTTTTTTCCAAATACCCTGCATGGCCCGTTTTTCTTTTTGCAAATCTTTATGCATTTGGGAGAATCCTTCTACAATCGCTTCAATCTGGAGATGAAATTCATTGCTTGTCAGATAATCATAGAGCATATTCATTTTATCGCCCTTGTTCTCCTGGGAAGCAACAGCATGGCTTATTTGAATAACTGATTCACGTAAGACAAAACAAAGCCCTTTAAATTCCTCAAAGGTACAAACCCAAATGCCTTCTTTTAATCCCATCCGATCCATATTTTTCGGCATGGCCTCTGTGACCAGAACCCCAATATTTGCGCCTTTATCTCGTATGTCGGTTTTGAATTTTTCAATCCAGGCAGGCTGAAAATCTTTGGTTCGTTTGCTCTCGTAGTAAATCGCCCCACAATTTTGTCTTGAACGGGTATTGACTATTTGAAGGCAATCGCCGCCGCGCGCGCCTTTTTTAATTTCTTCAATTGAATCCAGCGGGAAATTGCGTGCCAGCCATTCTTCAATGGCAAGTTCCTGAACTTCTCCCTGGATCTGCATTGATCCCTGTTCTGCTTTTCTTTGCGCATCTTTGAGTTGGTTTTTAAGTTGCTCAATGACATGTTCTTTTTCAGATACCTTTAATTGCATTTTATCTGCTTCAGTTTTTCTTATCCGTTTTTTTTCCTCTTTAATCATATCATTAAATTTGATCTCTGCTTCCGCTTTAACAGTTTCTTTGATCTCATCCTTTTCCCGTTGCAAACGGGCAATTTCCGCCTTTGCTTTATTGAACTCTTTTAGCTTACCTGATTTTTCTTTTAATTCATCTTCAAGCGCTTTGACTTGTTCACTGCTCTCTTCCTGAATTTTTCTTTTGAGTGTTTTTTCGAGTTTTTGTTTTTCAACTTTGAGATTTTTTTGAACTCCTTTTTTGATTTGTTCTTCGATATCCTGTTTTTCTTTTGCGATGGTTTCTTTTTCTTTTTTCAATTTGTCGGATTGCTTTAAAAACTTTTTCTTTTCTTCGGCCAGTTGGGTATTCAACCGGCGTTTTAATTCGGCCAGTTTTTTTTCCGCTTCTGCTTCCAGATCTGATTTTAATTCATCTTTTTCCCGGGTCAGTCGCGAGATTTCCGCTTTTTTCTTGTTATAATCTTTTAGCTGGCTGGATTTTTCGGTTAATTCTTTTTCAAGTAATTTAATTTGTACGTTTTTCTCTTTTTTTAGTTTTTCTTTTAATTGTGTTTCGATTTTATTTTTTTCATCTTCAAGCTGGAGGCTGAACTGTTTTTTCAAATCATCTTCAAGCTGGTGATATAAAATATCATTTACATCGATTTCCGCTCCGCAATTCGGGCAGTTGATTTTATTTTTTTGGGTTTTCATATTTTCTCCACTCATCTTCTTATAAAATTTTCATCCATGTCCTTGGTCGGAATACTCTCTCACCCAGCACAAAGTATTTACAAGTTTCATCTGATCAATGGCCCGGCACTTGATAGACATCAGTTTGGGGTTTGCCACCAGAATGGAAAGGCATTTGGCTCTCGACAAAGCGACATTCAGCCGGTTTTTGCTGTATAAAAATTCAATAAACCGGGGTAAATATTCTTCACTGGATGTGGCCATGGACACAATCACCACCTCTGCTTCCTGCCCCTGAAATTTATCAACGGTGCCGACCTTTGCGCCAGGGGGAAGCATACGTTTTAAAAGGTTCACCTGCATATTATAAGGGGCCACCACCAGAATGTTTTTCGTCTCCATTTTGTATTTTTTGCCGCTCTTGTCCGTGTAATGCTGATCCAGAAGATTTTTATATATCTCGTTGATTGCGGCAGCTTCTTCCTCGCTGGATTGGGAACAGCCGTCATGCTCAACCGGCAGGTAAACGACCCCTGAAGGCCTGAGAATAGGATGCTGGACGATTTTCAAAATAAGTTTTCGTTTCTCATTGCCCGGCTCCGGCAATAACCTGCCGTCATATACGGCGTTAGATATAAAGCGGCAGACATCCGGATGCATCCGCCAGGATGTCGCAAGAAAAATTCCCATTTCAGGCGGAATCGTGGCTTTGCCTTGCAAAAGATAATCAAGGGTTGAAAGGCCCGAATCCTCGGGATGCACGCCTTGGATCGGCTGACCGAGCTGCATTTGATCGCCCAGCAGAACGATGTTTTCTGCGCTGGTCCCCATTGCCACGAGATTTCCCAACGACACCTGGCCGGCTTCATCCACAATCAGATAGTCCAGGCTGCGGTCCATTTCTTCACGGGAAAACAGCCAGGCGGTCCCGGCGAAAAGCTGATATCTGTCAAGTTCAATATCGTCATTTTTTTCAACGTCTATAATCATTTTCCCAAATAAAAAGCTGTCATCATTTCCTTTTGTTGATTTTTTTACACCTGAGATATTAAAATTTTTTTCTTCAGCGACCTCCTCCACTTTCTTCAAAAGATTATTGATGGCCTTATGACTGTTGGACGTTACGCCTACATAAAACCCTTTCTGCAACAGGTCTACAATAACATGTCCCCCGGTATAGGTCTTACCGGACCCTGGAGGGCCCTGAATTGATATGCAGCTCTGCTTGAGTTTTCCGATGCTGTTTATGGTTTGCTGAAGGATATCGTCTGATTCATCGATAATTGGAGCGCCTTTTTTGTTTCCCTTGATTGCTGGAAGTTCTCTCTGCAGCAAGTCTAAAATTGCCTTATACCTGCCATCCCCGGCGATATAGCTGTCGGCGAACCGCCTGATCGAAGCTTTAATTGTTTTATTTGGTATGGGACCGTTTGGACCGATGCTGATAATGTCCGGAAGTGAAGGCCGCTTATTCGAATATTTAAAAGAAACGGTCGTGTAATTCTCATCAATTTCAAGATTATTTACCGGATCCATGGTTTCAACCCCTGTTCGGACAGATTTTGTCCCGGTTCTGATTTTGGAGTCCTGCTCTGGAATTTTATATGTGTAAACATGGGATTTTTTCTCAGGAACCGGCGGATGGTTTTTATCCATCTGCAAAGCACCAAGACACTCGGGGTCTTCAAGAGCTTCTTCATCGGTCATTTCTGCTCTTGTAAACAGCGCCCAGTATCCTGGTTTGTCTTCACGACGGTGAAAATCCACAAGAAAGTATATCAGCTCATTTAAGAAATGTTCCTGCTTCCAATCGTCGCGGTTTTCAGGCAGAGGATCAATCAATGCTTCACGGTAGGGGATTAAAAGCTTTTCAGCTTCTGTTAACATCTCTTCCGTTTCTTTTGCAGCAATACTTTCATTGGACTGAAACCAGTTTATATCCGACGGTCGCAGGGATATCAACCAATCGCGAAGGAGCAATGTGGATCGGCAATCGTCCTCGTTATAATCAGCGATTTGTTTTAATAGTTTGTCATTTCTTTCCTGACGCCACCTTTCGTAATAGACGACACTGCCCATGGCGGTTTTAACTTCACCGTCTCTTGCTCCCGGCATGTAAAAGGCTTCCATATTTTTTATGGAATAAGACGGCTCGGAAACCCGGAGTCCCTCCCTGACAACCTTGTAAAGATCCACCAGCTTTTTTTTTCGTAAAAGATTATCAACTTCGGCTTCCCGGGTTCCATGAAGGCACATCAGTCGTTTGAGGGCCGCTTCTTCATAGCTTGCGTAATGATAAATGTGGGCATTCGGATGTTTTTTCAGATGTTTTGTTATAAAATCCATAAAATTTTCAAAGGCTTTCTTTTCTCCGTTGCGATCATGGCCCCAGAAGGGTTTAAATTTATGAGAATTGCCTTTTTTATAATAAAGTCCAAACAGATATTCCAGGCCGCCTGGTTCCAAAGGGTCCCCTTCCATGTCGAAAAAAAGGTCCCCGTCATCAGGCTTCGGCAGTCTGAAAAAACCCCGAATCCCTTCCGGGTCCGGCGGAAGAAGTTCATATATATCTTTTTTTGTTTTCCGTTTTTTATATTGGAGCATGGCCTGGTGGCGTATTTTTTTAAACGTATCCGGGTTTATTTTTGAAATCCGGGTGTCTTCCGAAAGCTGCGCGAGGTCGGCAAGTGTATGAACGCCGGCGTCCATAAGTTTGTTTATTTGAATCTTTGTGATATTGGCCACCCGGCAAAGATGGTCTGATTCTTCCCATTGCTGTTTGCAGATTTCCCGCCAGACGCATTTGTCACAAAGGTCGCAAGGTGCCGGAGATGTGTCTTGGTTATTGCTTTGTATTTTTTCTTCAAATCTTTTTTTAATGCTGCCGTAATACTTTGAAAAATCAGCATACCGAAAATTTTCCTCCCTTTTGTCGCCAAGCACGAGACAAAGCATTTCCGGTTCTATGCCTTGCAGGTGAGAAAGCAGATCAGAATAAAAACAAAGCTGAATGATGTGTGCGGGTTTTGCTGTTCGGGCGAGTTTGGTATCCATCACTTCATAACTGAACTCACCCATGGCTGAAGGCCTGTCAACACGCCGGAGGAAATCCGCATACCCATACCAGCAGTCGTTGCGGAGAACCGCCTGATAGATGATATCAACCCCTTTTTTCATGGCTTCAAAGGTTTCAGCGGCAGCCCTGTCAAGACTGGCGATATCTCTTCCGCAATTCTTTGTGCTGATTTCTACGACAGTTCCGGCCCGGCCTTTTAGTTGTTTTACATAATCATGCTCATGATCATAGCCCCGGTTCTGGATAAACTCCAGTTCTTCTGAATCCGGCGCCTTTTCCATGGGGGTTTCAAGGTTTATCATATCCATGGTGGTGCGGTGTTCGCACTGGGTGAAGTTGACCAGATCAGTGGCGGAATAAAAAATTTTTGTGTTATAAATTTTCATTTTAAAATTGAACTTGACAAATATTCCTTCAACACTGCGACCGTTTGTGAATAATTGTTTTCAAGGCTCA
>JAOZOL010000005.1:25919-27903 GCA_029933295.1 Desulfobacterales bacterium
GACAAATATTCCTTCAACACTGCGACCGTTTGTGAATAATTGTTTTCAAGGCTCAAGCCTGTTTCATAGCTTGGAAATGATTGATGTATAATTGGAATCTTGACGATTCCCACATCAATATCGGAATGACTGAACTCATCATGAATTCTGAAAGTGACGCTCGGGTCTGAACCTTCGCTTTTGCGCTGCCCTGCAAGGCTGTTTGGATAAACAAGAAAGAGATTATTGCATCTGCGCCTTATGGCATACGCCACAGACTGGTAAAGGTCTGATTGAGAAACACCGTATTTTTTTTCATTCGCGTATGAACCCTTTGATTTGGTATCAAGTCTTTTATATTTGGCATCGATTATAATTTTTTGATCCAAATAATCAAAGCATATATCATGTTTCAGGTTAAATAAATTTGGACGAACCAGTTCTCCATCTTCAAATAACTGGGCAAGGTACAAATCGCTTTTCTGGTATTCCAGATTGGCAACGCCGGGGTCATCGCGTAAATGTTTATCCATAAAGCCGTACAGAAAGCCTTCAAATATTTCCTCCATGGGCAGCAAAAAGGCGAAAACCTTGAGTTCATCCTTATAAGTGTAAGATGAACTGTTTGAAAGAAACAGTCGGCAATAATCAAGAACGGTTCCCAGATTTTGATAAAGCGGATTCAGTTTTACTTTTTCACAATCAGCATAAGTCACCCGCACATCGCTGACTTCATCCAGGATAAAAATTATTTCAGACAGTAATCGTTTAGTTTCAATGTCATGGGTCACGCCCGTCAGCAGACGTGAAACAAATTTTATGATCCGGTTAAACTGATTGTCGAACTCAAAGGAGTCATATACGCATGAAATCTTGTTCCATCGGGCCTTGGCGATATTCTCTTTGATATATTTGTTTGTGTCAATGCGTCCCCGGACAAATGGCAATTCTTCAGCGACTTCCTCATACGCTGAATAAAGCATATTGTTTAAAACATTCCTTGTGTATGAAGCATAAGCGTGAATGATGATTTCAAAAAATCCGCTTTTAAGCGAAGATATGCCGGTTTTGAAGTTGGGGAATTTGAACTTATCACAGTAGCTCAGCCACCAGAGAATATTCGCATGGATGGCCCTGATCTCATCAGAGTTCCATTCAGTCCGGTTTTCATCATAAAAAAATTTGGGGAGCAGATTAATCACATGGCCATTAATGCTGATGATGCCGACATAGTTTTTAGACTTGATATAATCATGTTTTAAAAAGGAAATAAATTTTTGACCGGAACCCCGATCCTCATCAGGCAAATCTTCTCCCGGCAGGTATGTATCTGTGAATGCGGTTTCCTTGCGCCGCTTCCAAATTTTTTCAAGCAGTTCTTCGAGTTCATCCGCATTGCCTGAATATTTTTCTTTGTTGCTGTATTCAAAAAGGTTAATCGTATTTACAGCTTTTTTTTCAATGCGGATCATATTCATAAAGCCCCATCACGTTTCGCGTTTTTATTTCTGCAGCAGCAAGAACCTGGTTGACTGGTTCTCCGTCATTCATGAAATATTCATACAATAGCGGGATGATCTTATTGTTCATGACATTTGCAAGATCAACCTTGCCATCTTCAGGAGCCATAAAATAGGCATGGCCGATTTGAAAATCAGGCCCCTTCAGTTCAACGATGCTGCGATTGAGTCTTTCCAGAATTTGTCTGTGGTTTTGATTGGTTATAAGTTCGGGCTCAGGGTAAATTCTTTTAAAAACAAACCTCCGCCGGAGTGCAATATCAACAAGTGCGATGGATTTATCCGCCGTATTCATGGTGCCGATGATATAAAGATTGGGGGGTACGGAAAACCGGTCCTCCGACGGCAGGATGACTTCAAGTTCATTGCTGCCCCCAATGCGTTTGTCGTCTTCAATCAAGGTGATCAGTTCGCCGAAAACCCGTGAAATATTGGCGCGGTTGATTTCGTCAATGATCAGAACATAGTTTTTGAGTTCTTCTTCA
>JAOZOL010000085.1 GCA_029933295.1 Desulfobacterales bacterium
TTTCCGGCAGCAGACCGATGACCATGCATTTTTCAAGATCCACAAAACTGCCGAACCCGCCGGCTAAAATAATCCGATCAAGATCATGGATTGTTAATCCGACTTCTTTTAACAGCGTCATGCAACCGCTATACATGGCACCTTTGGCCCGGATCAAATTGTCGATATCAATCTCGGTCAACACGATATCCCGATCAATACCGCTGACATCTTCCCATGCCAGAACATATTCATAAACATTATCCGTCTTCCGGATACGGGGCGTGTCCAGATCCTGATTAAACTTTCCTCTGTTATTAATAATTCCCACCTCAAACATCGTCGCCACTATAGTAATCAAGCCGCTGCCACAGATTCCTTTGGGCCGGACATTTCCGATGGTAATATTCATGGGTTCCAGGGTCACCGGATCAATGGAGAAGTCCTCTATGGCCCCTTTTGCAGCCCGCATGCCCAGTTTGATCCCGCCCCCTTCGAACGCCGGCCCGGCAGAGCATGCCGCACATACCAGCCAGTCCTGATTGCCTATAACGATCTCAGCATTGGTGCCGATATCCATATAAAGGGTTAGCCGTTCATCATGGGCCATCCCTGATCCCATCACACCGGCGACAATATCTCCCCCCACGTAACTCGATACCTGGGGATATACCAATGCCGTTACATTATCGGACAAATTCAGGCCGAGATCAGATGCCCTGACGGGCGGATAAAGTATGGCGGCCGGAACATAGGGGGCTCTTCTGATATAGCGGGGATTCACATTTAAAAACAACTGCGTCATGGTGTTATTACCGGCAAGGGTAATGGTCGAAATTTCACCCGGGTCGATTTTGGATCTTTTGATAATTTTTTCAATCACTTTATTAATCGTTCCCACAACCTTTTTATTCAGCGTTTCCAATCCACCTTTTTTTTCAGCATACACAATCCGGCTGATGACATCTTCACCGTAACTGATCTGCGCGTTAAAATCCCCGTACTGCGCCAGCACATCTCCTGTGATCAGGTCGATCATCTGCCCGTAAACGGTTGTAGTGCCTATATCAACGGCAATGGCATAATTATGAACTGTCTTATCGCCTGCTTCAATATTAATAATCCGGTTTTTCCCTTCCGCGCGTACCGGCCGGGCAATTGTTACCGTCACTTTAAAATCAGCCTCCCGTAATACATCCGGAATTTTCCGAATCACAGACATGTCAAATTCAAGGCGGTGTTCATTGTGATCATTTCGCAAGCAGGTGGCAATCCGGCTGACATCAGCCATATTGTCCTCAGCCGTGGGCACGGGAAGTTCAAGATACTTTTCTTCAACCGGCGGGACAAAAAGCCCCTTTTCTTTTAGATCATCCAGGTTTCGTTCTTTAATCCGGGCTGTTTTCCGGGGGGTGGCTATTTTATTCAACACGGATGCATCCACGACGGACTCAACCGGTATCCTGACCACAAGGTCGGTTTTCACCTTTGATCGGCAGGCCAGGCGGTACCCCTTGTCTATATCTTCCTGGCTGAGTTTTTCCGTGATACCGTCTTCAACTTCGCCTTCTTCTATGAGTACCCTGCATTTACCGCAAACCCCCTCGCCGCCGCATGACGCATTAATATGCACACCGGCTTCCATGGCTGCACGGATAAGGGCAGTCCCGTCTTTAACAACAATCTCTTTTTTATGAGGTAAAAATTTAATCTTATATTCTATCATTTAGATATGTTATAATCCTTTCTGTTTCGAAATCAGGTTCTGTAATTTATATTAAAAAAAAGTAATACCTGAATTTTGTCAAGAAATTCAGGCCTGATTTCAATTTTTTTATTTTTGGAAACGTGATTGCAAAAAAAATATTTGCGAGTATATGCTAAAAAAATGCCAAGTCAATAAATAAAAGTAAATTAACCCCGCTCAAACACATATTGTGCGGGAAAAAATATTAAGATATTTTTTCCTTTTGAAGTTCTGAATATTGCTTTCTGGCCCAGCGCAGAAAAAAATAAATCCCAATAAAAAGCAAAATTGTAACCCCGAACATGGCGGCATTCAGATCTGCCGCGGATTTTCCGAGCAACACAAAGGGAATACATAACGTGCCCTGAACAGCCCAGTTCAGCCAGAAACAATAACGAAACCGGACATCAGCCAGGGGCAGCATATAAATTTTTATGCTGTACGGAAACGCTGGAAATACAAGGAACAAAAAGCTGTACATCAAAGCATTTTTCTCCGGGATTTTGGGAAGTTGATAATTCTTTCGCTGAATCAAATAATTTTCAATCGGCTTTCTGATACCATGAGCCAAAAAATATGCGGTGAGCATATGAACCGGCAACGTTATTTCAAGCAACAAAATTCCATAGAAGAGTCCGAATTTCATCCCCAGCAGAAATATAAACACACTGAGCGGAACACCCGCCAGCGGTAAAAAAATCATGAGCGTGATAAACAATTCCGCCGGGGTATTCTCATTGATAAGGGCGGTTACTTTTTGAAACAACTCATATTCAATAAAAATATACACCCCGGCTGCAATCAATAAAAACGCTGCAAGTCCAATTAAAATTTTATATTTCAATTTAACCGATTTCAATGGATTATCCATATATTATGCAAACTCCAAAACCATAACTCCGATTATTTTTTATTTTTTTATGTTGCGCTTGACGTATCATGGATTTATAAATTTTGAAACCGATTTTAACACATCAGCCCTTTATGAAACATATGGAAACCAAAATAAATTCAAAATTTGTATTAGACTCTCAAGCGAAAAAAATAATGGTTTGGGCGTTTATGCTGTTTTACATCTTTCTTGCCATCATAGGGTATACGTTCTCCATTAACGGTGTATTGGGCCGTACTTTACTTGGGGCTTTTTTTGCGCATATTTTCGGCGGAAGGGCAGCCGGCGTTGGTTTATGCATTGCTTTTGATATGAATATTTTTAAAACCATATCCTATAATATGTTTATTGAAGTTCTTATTGTGCTTTTCAGCTACGCCTTTTTTTTACTCTCATTGGACCATTATTTTAATTTAAAGCATTTAAACAAGGCATTAAAAAATGCGGAAAAAAATGCGTTAAAATACCGTCATGTTATTTCCAGATACGGCTGGATCGGAATTTTTATGTTTGTCATGATCCCGCTTCCGGTGACAGGCCCGGTTGTGGGGTCCTTTATCGCATATTTTCTCAACTTTAATTTAAAAAAAAATTTTATTGCCGTATTCTCCGGCACCCTTGTCGCCATTATCGCCTGGAGCTTTTTTTTTAATTTTTTAAGCGATCATCTGACAAAGATTCAGGGCATACTGGCAGTCATCATGATCGTAATTGTTGTCTATTTTGCAAAACACATCAAAAACTGGTTTTCAAAAAATGAAGAGATGGTGCCAGAAGAATCACAAAATGAAGAAAAACGGAATTGACAAACCCGTAAAAAAGACTTGATTTTTTCATTTCTATAACACCGGGGCAAGTCCCGGCCCATGAATAAAACAAAGCCGTCATCAATTAACGAATCTGTTCCTTTTTTTCGATGACCACTTCCGGGTGGCGGTGATACCCGATTCTGGCGTGAAAAATTTCTATCTCAGCATTGTTATCCGGCAACATTGAATCATCCTGAAAATAAAATTTAATTTTCCGTCCCTTGCCATAATGAAACCACCCGTTTTTATATATCCCCTTTAACCGTCCAATGACCTCGTTTCTCAATGACGAATCCGTCAGGTTTGCTGCCGGATCGGATATATAATACGATCCCAGATCATCTGCCGCGCCAGCCGGTTTGGCATCCTTGATGCTGATAATTTCCATATTGCCGAAGTGACGATTCATTTGTGTGACCGTCAAATTATACAGGTTGCCGTACAAAAGAGGCGCTGCCGCTTTGTAAATATAAATTGCACGCCCGTTTTTCTGTTTAATCACTGCATGACCCTGATGTTTATAAATAACCGCGCAATTATCGAGGCGAACATGAACAGGCCCGCTTTTAGATGTATACAAATCTTTGATAAAAACCGTTTTAAGCGTTATCTGGTGTGATTTTCCGGCTGAGGCAAAACAAAACGGAGCCGTGGTAAATTTCGCAAACACAGGAAGATGATCTGAATAGCCGCGCCCCAGATGTTTGCCTTTTCCCTTTTTAGATCGCTGCCACCGAAACACTCTATTGTTTTCAAACAGATAATCCGGATCAAATTTATCAAAAGAATTATCGACATATGCGATACCTTTTTCATCATAAAGTCCCGGGGATACAATAATACAGTCCGGGCTGTTTTTCCGACCGAAAAAAATCATGGACCAGCGCCTTTGCACGGGCAGCTCAAGCCACAGGTTGTAAAGATACCGCCTGTCTCTTGCCCCTGTCAGAATGGACTCATCCACGATCCGATTTTTTGTAATTGTATGTAAAACATGATTGATTCCCGTAATCCCCTTTGTATCATTTAAACGGACTACATCTTTAAATGTTTCAAACTCATTATAATCAGAATTAAAATCGCCGATTAAAATAAAATCAACATTAATTCCCAGGCGGTTAATATCCGCTGAAAGGGCACGGGCATATTTTATTCTACGGCTTTCAGGACCGGCCTTGGACTTCCAGTGATTGACGTAAATAATCAGGGGATTTTCCGAAATATTAAGGGTAACTTTCAAAATATTGCGATCCATCGCATCCCCAACACGGATTTCCTGCTCTGAAATTACCATAAATTTTGACAGGATGGCACATCTCACTGCCGTGCGGCGATCATCGGCAATCACGGCATAGGGATAAATTACGCCGGACCGGCCAAGCCTTTCCCGCAAAAGCGTCAACGCTTTTTTTGACTCAACCTCCTGCATGCAAACCACATCCGCATCCAGATCTTTTAAAACAGCGGCAATATGATCAAGCTTGATATTAAGCATCTCCCGGTTCCAGCCAAACCTGCTGTTCGGGATGTAATCCGGATATTCCGTGAAATCACGGTTTACATCAAACAGATTCTCAACATTATAGGACGCGATTTTAAAAGTTACAGCATCAGCGACACCCGACCGGCAGAAGAAAAAAAAGTATAAAATAAAAATGATGATTTTAATAAAAAGATTTTTCTGTTTCATTGTTATTTTTTTAGTATCACATATTATCAAAACACAAAACACGCATCCAAGCCCCATATGACAACACTTTATTATAAATTTTACTGATATTATTATAAAATTTTATTGACTTACAAGCTATTTCTTATATATTGAAATAGTTATAAAAAAATAGAAAAATTTTTCAATTTAAGTCCAATTATAGCAATGTCTGAACGTAAATAACAAGCATGACATAAGCTCAAAACAATCGGTGGATACTATGGATAAAGTGCTTCTTGTTGACAATGACAAAGAGAACCTGGATAAAATTGTAAAAGGGTTCAAAGGTCTGCATCATTTTAAATTATTAACCGCCTCCACTGGAAAAACGGCCCTTGACCTGTTAAATGATAACAAGGTATCGGTTTTTGCTACAAGTATCAATCTTCCTGACATTAACGGGGTTCAACTGATCGCCTTTATGACCCGAAACTTCAGCTCAACACCATGCATCATAATGCTTGATCCAGGACAATCAAAGCCCTGGTTTACGGATCGTGGCGGCCATGAAGATTTTTTATACTACCTTGAAAAACCGTTTGAGTTCGGCAGGCTTGCATCCATCATTTTTCTTGGTTTAAACCTCAAAGATGAGGGCCAGGCAATAAAGGGGATGACGCTAAAACACTTCCTTCCGCTTATAGCTTTAAGCAACAAAACATGCCAGATGGAGGTTGCCAGCGGAGGACAAAAAATCGGATTCTTATATTTTAACAAAGGCGTACTCCTTGATGCAAAGCATGACAACGTAACCGGCGATCAAGCGGCAAGGGACATGGCGATATGGGATGGTGTCAGCATCACCTTGACAAAGCTGTCGAAAAAAAATATGAAAAATCCGATCCAGACCAAACTAATAGACATCGCAGGGGCAACCTGGAAGAAAAAACCGAAAACAAAAGCACCGCTTACCAGACGATCCTTGCCTACCCCACCTGAAGATACCGGTCAGTCAAAACTTCAAAACTCTTTATCCCGGCATATGAATGTATTGAGAACCATCAAGGGATACCATGGCCTGGCCGTGTTAAACCCTGAAGGTCATATTCTCGCCGTGGATACCATGGATGAGTCAATCGATTTCACAACGTTTACCGCAGAATTTAACAATATATTCGCTGAATGCGGCAGAGCCGTCAATCATACGGGAATGGATCGATGCACCGGTTTAACCGTACATACCCCCAAAGGAATTATCCTTATTATCACCCCCGATGTGTATAAATACGGAAATTTTAGATTTATCGGACTGATGTCTCCAGAAGGTAATGGCTATTTTATGCAAATTCAGCTTGAAAAAATAATCCCTAAAATCCTGGGTGCCCCCTAACAGCACCCTGCCCTTTTTGCAGATATTTTAATACCTGAATACGATCAACACACACTCCAGCTCAATGGGGATGCGTTTTTATTCAAATAAATATTTCCTTGACGACAAAATAAATAATCTGTTATCAAAATAAATTCATTTGATTTCAGATACTGTTGCCCCATGCGGAATAAAAAATTTTTTGATTATAAGCAAAGCAAACCATGGGCGGAGAATCTCCAGATTGTCATGCAACTGGGGCTCACCATGGCAGGGTGTATTGCTTTCTGTTTTTTTGTCGGACTTTATTTAGGCAAGTGGCTCGGATTCAAGGGCCTGTTTGTAACCATTTTCATAATCCTCGGCGTCATAGGTGGGGGCGTGGTGGTTTACCGGCAGATCATGGAAATTTTTGAAGACGAAAACAAACAACAATGAAACAAATTAGGGAAACCCAAAAAAAATACTGCTCAATTGCGATTGCGATTGCGATTTTTGCGGGTATCGTTTTTATCCTGTTTGGTTTTAAACCAATCGGTAAGGGCCTGATCCTCGGGACCATTTTCAGCATATTCAATTTTATACTGATGGGCGAAACGCTACCTATGCGGATCGGAATTTCCCGCAAAAGGGCCTCTGTCTTTTCGTTTCTGTCAATATTGTTTCGATATGGACTTCTGGCCATCCCCTTGGTTTTATCCATCAAATTCGACCGCTTTCACCTGGCGGCAACCGTATGCGGGCTTTTCATGATCCAGTTTGTAATTCTGTCAGATAGCGTAATCCGCATGGTCTATTCTACAACCCGAGAAAAAAACACCGCTAAAAAAATATTATGGAAGAGCTAGGAAAAATACATCAACTCATTGTCCCATTTTTCGGGCACACCATGACATTCAACCTTGAAGTCATCTTAATGACCTGGATTGTCTTTATTGCACTTCTGATATTCGGTTTTTTTGCAGCCAGAAATAAACGGGTCATCCCCGGACCTGTTCAGGTTGTGGGAGAACTGTTTATTGCACAGCTTTATGGATTGACCGAAGATGCGATGGATAAAGAATTGGGGAAAAAATACGGCCCCATGGTCTGTGCTCTGTTTATGTTTCTGCTTTTTTCTAACTGGTCAGGATTGCTTCCTTTTATGGAAGAACCGACTAAAGATTTAAATACACCATTGAGTTTGGGTTTGATGGGTTTTTTCATTGCACATTATGCAGGGATCAGGGCTAAAGGATTTAAAGGATATATCAAAGAATATTTTGAACCGATTTTCTTCATGATGCCGTTAAACCTGATTGGCGAACTGGCAAAGGTGGTCTCCATTTCTTTCCGTCTTTTTGGCAACATTATGGGGGGGTCTATTATTATTCTTGTGGTATCACACTTAACATACAGTGTTTTACTGCCCCCGTTTTTAAATGCATTTTTCACCATATTCGTAGGCGCTATTCAGGCCTTTGTATTTACCATGCTCACCATTGTTTATATCTCGGTACAGGTAAAATAAATCATGACGTATGATATTCAAATATGGGTAAAAGTTGCTGCATTTATCGGTGGTGGAATGGCAATGGGTTTTGGTGCCATCGGTGCTGCTATTGGTGAAGGATATACCGCAGCCAGGGCAAATGAAGCAATTGCGAGAAACCCTGAACTTGCCGGCGATTTATTCAAAACAATGCTTGTCGGGCAGGCTATTGCCGAAACTGCTTCAATTTTTGCCCTTATTATTGCCATGTTGCTATTATTTGCGGACTTCTCACATGTAACTACTTTGACTATTTCTATATTTCTTGCATCAGGGTTATGCATGGGACTCGGCGCCATTGGTTCCGGCATCGGCTCGGGTCTGCCTACCGGTGAGGCCTGCGCAGGTATCGTCAGACAACCCGGCATGCGAAACCGGATTACCACAATTATGCTCGCCGGATCAGCCATAGCCCAGAGTCCGGCTATTTTTGCCCTGGTTACATCACTGATTTTATTGTTTGTTGATTTTACGGGCAGGCCCATATCTCCGACATGGGCAGCAATCATAGGCGCAGGGTTCGCCGCCGGTCTTGGCGCTATTGGTTCCGGCATCGGTGAAGGCCTTGTGGCAAAATCAGGGTGTGAAGGCATCGCCCGTCAACCGCTTTCTGCAACACTGACGACCAATACCATGCTGTTGGGAATGGCTGTAACTGAAACAACGGCTATTTATGGTCTTTTAATCGCCTGTATTCTTATATTTAAAAACTTTCCTGCCGCCGAATCAATAGCGTCTTCCATGGCCTTAATCTCGGCCGGCTTATGTATGGGTATCGGCGCAATCGGTCCGGGTATTGGAGAAGGTTTTACCGCACAAAGTGCGGTTCGATGGATAGCCCGTTCTGAATCGTCTGCTGCGCAGTTAACGCGAAGCATGCTGGTCGGCCAGGCAGTGGCCGAATCAACAGGCATTTATGCACTGGTTATTTCTCTGGTGCTGATTTTTGTTTTATAG
>JAOZOL010000086.1 GCA_029933295.1 Desulfobacterales bacterium
TCATTCTGCAGTTATTCTTTTTTGTCATTTTGTGGTTTGTTTTTTTTGAAGCCGGTTTGCTTAAAACTTCATATGAGGTGTTTGCTGCCGATAACATCGATGAAACCCAAACTCCGGCATCGTCAGATATTGTCAGCAGCGAGGAAGACGACCTGGGGTTTGATGAAGGGTGGGATGATGATTTTGATGACGGGGCGGAAGGTTCAAGCAGTCCGTCTGATTTTACATGGCGCATCGAGGTTGCTTTTGAAAATTTTATCAATACCCGGCAGGAACTTCATTTTGAGGATGCCTGGAAAAAAGACGAAATCAGTGCGAGTTTAGAACTTCGATATGGCGCTTCTGATGATTATCTGTTTTCTTTGACGGATTTTTCCTTTTTTCCCACCTTTATCAACGACACCATCGGAGATGATTATTCCTATTCCAGGAAAACCAAAACATATCGTAATTTAAGAATTTCAAGCCCTTCAAGTGAGGTGATATTCCGGGAATTTTATTATAACTGGTCCCGGGAGAAATACCGGATTCGTATCGGTAATCAGCTTTATCCATGGGGCACAGCCGATTTTTTAAACTCAACAGCTTATTTTAATCCCAGTGATTTAAGAGAACTCATATTTAAAGATGAGGATAAAGTAAAATTTGGTGTGCCATCCCTTTCAGGGCTGTTTTTTTTTGACGGGTTTACTGCTGAAGCTGTTTTTGTTCCGGTTCACACTGCCGAAGCCTTTCCCGTCACAGGAGATTTCTGGTCTGTAAAAATGGTCGAAGATTCATATCCGCTTATTTTTGGTGACTCAGATTCCATGGACGCAAACAGTAAAAATTTTGGGTATGGCGCCAGGGTTGCGAGTACCTGGGAAGGGCTTGATTATTCGTTTTCCGGGTATCATGGCCCGGATGCTGAAGCTGTGATTGTTCCTGCGGGTATTGTTCTGACAGAAAACCAGACCGTGTCCGTTTTGGTACAACCCACTCATTTTATTGTTGATTATATTGGGTTTGATTTTGCCTGGACATATGAAGACTTTGTATTTCAGGCAGAAACCGCATTTTCGCCGAATAAAAGCGGATTTGTCAAACAGGATACAGACCGGCCCCAGGATTTGACGTTTCCGTATGATACGAAAAAGACGGAATATCTGGCATATTCTTTGGGGTTTAATTATTTTATCCCTTTGCAGAAACTGATTCCCGGCCATGCCGGAGAATCATTATTTACGGTTGAATGGTATCAGGCACAATATTTTGATGATGATATTAATCGGCCACAGATAACAGATTTTCTTACCTGCAGGTTTCAGGATACATATTTTGACGATCGTGTCAGCATCTCGATGACCAGCATTTTTGAGACCAGAAGCGGCGGTGTCGTTGTCTGGCCTAAAATCGGTTATGATTTTCAAAATGGATTTGAGGTCGAATTTGGTTATGTCGGCATTAAAGGGCACGGCGATGGTGATTATGAAGAAGATTCTATTTTTTACTATTATAAAGACAACGATTTAATAATGGTTAATTTTTTCTATGCATACCCATAAAATATATACATGGTTATTTTTAATAGCCCTTTTGGGAATTTTTGGATGTGGTGATGATTCGCATGCTCCGGGGCTGTTTGTTTCAGGAACACTTTCGCTGACGGATATGGATAAAAGTTCCGATGCGCCGGTCCTCGTGGCAGTAACAAATTCCCTGGATGCTGATTTGCTCGAAAAGAATCCAAGGGACGTTATTATTGAATATATGGTTGCAGACAAAAAAAACAGCTCGTTTCGTGTTGATCTTTCAGATAAAGCCGTAAAGCCGGGCGATGAAATTTATCTCATCGCTTTTGTTGATAATAATTATGCCGGCAATGTGCCGTTTCCGGATACGGGAGATGTCGTCGGGATCTATTTTGAAAAGGGCCGCATATCACCGGGCATAAAGCTTTCAGCCGGAGAGAACGACGGTTTTCATATAGAAATCAATCGTGAAATATTTGATTATAAAGCCTCCATATCCGGCACAATCCTCGGCGATGATGCCGGTGAAGTAACTTTGGTGGTCTATGCGGGCGATGTGACGTCATCGGATTTTACAAGCATTGATTTTAACGGGGTGGTCGGATTTACAACCGTCACTAAAAATAATTCGCCCCTTGACTATACGATTGATATCCTGCCTTACGGTAAAAATGTTCCCATAGAAAATGTTCAGGTGTTTGCGCTTTTGGATGCAAACAAGAGCGAAACTGTGGACCCTGGTGACCGGATCGGATTTTATAGCCAGGGAGATGATTTTTCCACGCTACTGACGATTACGGACGCTATGGAGTTGACCGGCATTGACATTGAATTTACCTTTGATGTGCAGCAGCCGTGCGGAGTGGGAATGTCCATATCCGGAGATTTTACTTTGCCATCGGAATACACGGAGGATTCTCCACCGGTCTATATTGCCATATTTGACGGATCTGACCCGTCCGGTGTGCTGGATGATCCGTTTTCCGTCATTAAATATTTTTCAAAAGTGCCGGCTGGTGTGACGAAATTTTCATATGATTTATCGGATACGGGCCTATGTCCAGACGATGAAATTATGCTGATCGGCCTGTGGGACCGTGATTTTGCCGGGGGAATGCCGAATTTTACCCCCGGCGATTTTATCGGCATCTATATTGAAGAAGGAAAAATATCACAGACTGTTTATCTTGAAGCCGGAAATAACGATGGTTTTCACATCGATATCAACCGGGAGGTGTTTGACTATGAAGCGTCCATATCGGGTACGATTCTTGGAAATGATGCAGGTGACGTGACCCTGGTGGCATATGCCGGAGATATTGAATCTTCTGATTTTACAACCCTTGATTTTAATGAGGTAGTTGGGTTCACGACCGTGACCAAGGGTGATTTGCCGATGAAATATAAATTAGACATATTGCCCTATGGAAAGAATGTACCCATTGAAAATGTGCAGGTATTTGCGCTGTTGGATGCTAACATCAGTGGGACAGTGGATGCAGGTGATCGAATTGGTTTTTATGGTGAAGGAGATGACTTTTCCACCCTGCTGTCCATAGATGATGGCACAGCACTGACCGGTATTGATGTTGAATTTACCTTTGATGTGCAGCAGCCGTGCGGAGTGGGAATGTCCATATCCGGAGATTTTACTTTGCCATCGGAATACACGGAGGATTCTCCACCGGTCTATATTGCCATATTTGACGGATCTGACCCGTCCGGTGTGCTGGATGATCCGTTTTCCGTCATTAAATATTTTTCAAAAGTGCCGGCTGGTGTGACGAAATTTTCATATGATTTATCGGATACGGGCCTATGTCCAGACGATGAAATTATGCTGATCGGCCTGTGGGACCGTGATTTTGCCGGGGGAATGCCGAATTTTACCCCCGGCGATTTTATCGGCATCTATATTGAAGAAGGAAAAATATCACAGACTGTTTATCTTGAAGCCGGAAATAACGATGGTTTTCACATCGATATCAACCGGGAGGTGTTTGACTATGAAGCGTCCATATCGGGTACGATTCTTGGAAATGATGCAGGTGACGTGACCCTGGTGGCATATGCGGGCGATGTGACGTCATCGGATTTTTCCAGCCTTGATTTTAATGCGGTGATCGGGTTTACAACTGTGACCAAAGGGGCTTCTCCCATCAGTTATACTCTGGATATTCTGCCCTATGGCAAAGATGTTCCCATCGAAAATGTTCAGATATTCGCACTTTTGGATACAAATAAAAATGGGATTGTGGACGGCGGCGACAGGGTCGGGTTCTATGGCAAGGGAAGTGAATACTCCTCGCTGCTTACGATAACAGACAATGCTTCACTCATCGACATTGATATTGAATTCAAGTTTGATGTCGGCAAAGCGTCCGGCTATGAGATGTCCATTGCCGGGACATTTAGTGTCCCATCCGGATATTTAAGCGCAACAACCCCGATATATATCACGGTGTTTGATTCCGCTAACCCTGTTGATATCATTGATGACCCGTTTTCATCATTGAAATATTTTTATAAAATGCCGCCAATGGATTTTTATTTTGATTGTGATTTGTCCCATACGGATCTGGTCCCAGGCGACAAAGTGATCGTCGCTGCTTTATGGGACCGGGATTACGGAGGTGGATTTCCGGATATCACAAAAGGGGATAAAATAGGACTTGTTGTCAATAAAGAAACATATCAGTTTACCACCGGGCTTAACTATGGGAAAAATATCATCCCCCCGGAAGGGTTTGAATTTAAACTTAATAAACGAATTTATGATTATACGGCCTCCATCGATTACGCTCTTGATTTAAGTGATGCCGGCAGTTTTGACATGGAGAAAGCGCAGCTTATTGTTTTGAGTATGCATGTTGAAGGGGTTGAAATTGGCATTTCAGTTTCCGGAAATATTACCCTTGATATTGATATGGATTATCTGCTTGGGGTTGACATCCTGCCCGCAACAGAACATGATTATATAGGAATCGGAGATAGAGATGATCCTCATTCTTCCAGACAGCTTCCCATATTGAACGCACTTTATGATCAGGTTGTAGTTTGGGAGAACAACGTCCCGCCCGAACCTTTGATTAAAGGGGTTGATCACGGCAAAGAGTTAGAGCGTACCGCATATCTTGTGGCCATTCTGGATAAAAACGGAAACGGACAACTGGACGGAGACGATGAAATAGGATATTACGGTATCAGCGCAATCGAGATTATTGCAGGCTTGCCTGTCATCGCCCTTCCATGTTGTGTTGATATTACCATACCTGCCTGGTTTACCGGCGTTATAGACATCCCCATGCCCATAAAAAGAATCGTCAATGGCCGGAATCTGGAAGAGCGGGTTGACGGCACTGTCGGCCCATACTGGATATCAAATTTTATTGACTCTTCTCTAATGCAGTAACCTTCCTGTACCGTATTGTTATTTGCCAAATTATGCCAGTCAAAGTTGTTGACAGTTGCTACTTTATTCTTTAGAAAATAATGATTATATAACAATCGTTTTATAATTTTTGATTTCATGATCCATTTCTCTAAGATAAGGAGAGTCCCATGAAAGGTTTCAAATTTTTCATCTGTATTCTTGTTTTATTCTTTTTTATGTTAAATGCTGGCTGCACTGATTTCAGAACCCGAATGATGGTTGATTCCATGGAGCCGTTGATGAACAAAATGAATGCGGCAATCAACAAACACACGGATGTGCAGATGGTCAAAGACGCCATGCCTGCCGGCCTGCTTCAACTGGATGGTTTGATAGAAGCGTCTCCAAATAATACAAAGATTCTGGTCAAAGCAGCCGAAGGGTATAATGGATACAGCTTTGTGTTTGTGGAAGGCCATGATAACGAGCGGGCAAAAAAATTGTATCTGCGGTCTTTCGATTATTCTCTGCGTGTGTTAAAACAAAAAAAAGAATTTGCAGACGCATTTGATTGTCCGATTGATGAATTTAAAGCCAGTCTTGATGTGTTTGACAAAGAGGATGTCCCTGCCTTATTCTGGGCGGCAACCGCCTGGTTGAGCTGGGTCGGGTTAAACGTTGATGAACCTGAAATTTTTCTGGCGCTGCCGAAAATAAAAGCCATGCTGAATCGATGCATAGAGCTGGACGAAACTTACAGGTATGGGATTGCCCATGCGGTCCTCGGAGCTTTGTACGCAAACCGGCCCGTTGCATTTGGGGGTAAACCGGAATTGGCAAAAGCGGAATTTGACCGCGCATTTGAATTATCAAAAGGCAAAATGCTTGTTTTTAAATTAACGTATGCACGCTACTATGCTTACCAGATACAGGACAGAGCCTTGTTTGTGAAAACTTTAAACGAGATTATTGCCGCCCCCGATGATTTGTTTCCGGAAATGGGATTTATTAATACAGCGGCAAAGATAAAGGCAAAAAAAATGCTCAGCAATGTTGATAATATATTCTAGTTTTTTTAGAAAGGCGGACTAAATGAAAAGAAGTTTATTGTTATCGATCATTTATATTTCTGTTTTATTTTTTTCCACCGGGGTGTATGCGAAAAATGCTCCTAAAATCATGATAAAGATGGCGACCATAGCCCCGCGAGGGTCCTTTATTATGAAGACAATTGATGAAATTGATGCTGAAATCAGAAAACAGACAAACAATGAGGTGGGCATCAAGTTATATTACGGGGCTGTGCAGGGGGACGAAAGTGATGTGTTGAGAAAAATCAGAATGGGGCAGCTTCATGGAGGAATGTTTACCGGAAACGGGCTGGGGCGGATTGCATCTCAGCTCCGGGTGATGGAATTGCCGTATATGTTTCGCAACTACGATGAAGTGGAATATGTAAGGAGCCGCCTTCGAAAGAAGATGGCACAATTTTTAAATGAAAAAGGATTTATTGTTCTTGGATGGAATGAAATCGGCTTTGTATATAATTTTTCCAAAGTCCCCATTCTTTCCCTTGAAATAGCCAGAAGTCAAAAGTGGTGGATGTGGGCGGGTGATCCCATGAGCCAGGCAATGTTTGATGCATTCGGGATTACACCTGTTCCCCTGTCATTTACGGATGTCATGACATCTCTTTCAACCAAACTTATTGATACCGCCAGCATCACCCCCTATGGCGCTGTGGCGTACCGCTGGGATACGCGATTTAAATATATGAACGAATATCCCACAACAAATGTGGTTGGTGCAACCATTGTATCAAAGCGGATATGGAATAAAATTTCGCCGAATAGCCAAAAGAAAATTTTAAATATCTGCCAGCCTTATTTTGATGAAATTAGCCGCCGTTCAAGGGAGCAGGATCGAAAATCCATTGATGTTTTGAAAAAATCCGGAATTAAAATTGTAGAATTTGATTTTAAAAAAGAAGAAGACCGAAAACGGCTTCAATTTATATTTGATACTTCCAGAAAGGCCAGGGAGAGCATGGTTGGAAAGCTTTATTCAAGGCAGCTTCTTGACGAGACCCTTTCACTTCTGGCGGAATATCGAAAAATTCATCCTGATAGCAATGTTGTAAAATTTAAATAGGATACAATATGCAATGCATTAAATGCGGTAATGACTTTGGTGATCTGGACCAATGTCCGTTTTGTGCCGAAACCTGGCAAAAAAGCGGGAGGTTTAATCAGATTACCACAAGGATTGAAGATTTTTTCATTGAATTGTTTTTGGGCACGATGGTCATCATTGTTTTGGCCCAGATTCTGTTGAGAAATATATATCAGTCCGGGATTTTGGGCGGGGATGAATTGGTCCGGCATCTGGTTTTATGGATCGCTTTTTTTGGTGCTGCTATCGCCACGCGGAGCCATGCGCATGTCAAAATTGATGCAGTCAAAAACATCATACCGGAAAGCTGGCAACCATATTCTGATGTGGTCGTCAGCCTTTTTTCATGTATTGTCTGCTGTGTGCTTGCATATGCATCCTGCCAGTTTGTTTATATTGAATACCAGGTCCAGGAGCATTCAGCTTTTTTTAATCTTCCAATATGGATCATGCAAATTATTCTTCCGGCAGGATATCTCATCATCGCGTTAAGATTTGTCCATAACGTTTTTTCAGGTTTACTGTGTATCATAAGGGAGTCATAAGTTGATTGCAGCGGTTATCGTATTAATTATATTAATGGCCCTTCTCGGTGCGCCGATATTTGTCGTTATATCCGCTTTTGCCATGGTCGGATTTTACGTGGGAGACATTCCATCGGCAGCGCTGGTCGTCGATACTTATAACAAGTTTGCCAATAATCCCATATTGTACACAATTCCTTTATTTACGTTTGCCGGGTTTATTCTGGCTGAGAGCAGGGCTTCTGTTCGAATTGTTAATTTTTCACGCGCTGTTCTTGGATGGCTTCCGGGCGGGTTTGCCATCGTGGCGCTGGCTGTGTGTGCATTTTTTACCGCTTTTACCGGCGCATCCGGTGTTACGATTATCGCCCTTGGCGGGTTGCTCTATCCGGCGATGATCAAGGAGAGATATCCGGAAAAGTTTTCATTAGGGCTTTTAACATCATCCGGGAGCCTGGGCTTGTTGTTTCCGCCAAGCCTTCCGATTATTATTTTTGGTGTCGTTGCCGAAACAAGCATCAATCAATTATTTACAGCAGGCCTGGTCCCCGGCTTGCTTCTGGTTCTCTTGCTTTCTCTCTATAGTATGTTTACGGGAGTCCGTTCTGATGTTGTAAAAGAGAAGATATCATTTCGCCAGATAATGAAAACCACATTTGACGCCAAGTGGGAACTATTTATCCCTGCCATCGTCATTGTCGGAATTTATGGCGGTTATGTAACGCTGGGCGAAATGGCTACCCTGATAGTGGTTTATGCGTTTATTGTTGAAGTGTTGATTCACAGAGAGATAAAAATTCGTAATATTCCGTTGATCATGAATCAGAGCATGGTTCTTGTGGGTGGAATTCTGATCATACTCGGATCTGCCATGGCATTGACGAATTATATGATTGACGCCCAGGTGCCCATGATCATCCTTGAAGAAATGCAGAAAGTAATCACATCAAAATGGGCATTTTTAATCGGGCTTAATGTTTTTCTGCTGCTTGTGGGATGTATAATGGATATTTATTCCGCATTGCTGGTGGTTGTTCCCCTGATACTGCCCATCGCCGTCAGTTACGGCATTAACCCCGTTCATCTGGGAATCATATTTTTAACCAATCTGGAAATCGGATACTCGACGCCGCCGGTGGGCATGAATCTGTTTATTTCATGCTTCAGGTTCAATAAACATGTGATAGAACTTTATCGTGCAGCCATACCGTTTATTATTATATTGTTGATCGGGTTGATGTTGATTACGTATATCCCCCAGCTGAGCCTCGGGCTGATATCAATACTCGGTATTCAATAAT
>JAOZOL010000424.1 GCA_029933295.1 Desulfobacterales bacterium
ATAAGAAAAAATATTATAATTCTTCACAACGCCTTTATTTTCAATTGATAAAAAACTTCTTATCAATTTTCATGCAAAATTCAGGTATCAGATATGGACAGTGGATGCCATCAAAAGTGCATTGTATACCACTCAACAGCCAGATCCATAAAATTTTTTTGATGAATTTCATTGCTCATCTGGTGGTCACCGTTTTTTTGACTGATCAGCTTTTTTGGATTTTTTGCGGTTTCATATATCTCAAGGGCGTTAGAATATGGAACAATTTCATCCTTATCTCCATGAAAAATGAGCAAATGACTGATCGATGATATCTGGTTTGAGATATCAAAGAATAATTTTTTTTTATCAAGGGATTGTATCATCGGGGTGTTTGCCGGATTGGTGATATACGGCGGTTTGATGGTTTCACTTCTCATAGGGGCTGCCACGGTTACAATGGGTTTGATATTAAATGAAGCGGCAACAGACAGAGCGACGGCCCCCCCAAAGCTGCTGCCGAAAAGCCCGATCAGGTTGCCGGTTTCAGGCAGGTTCTGCATGGTATCAATGGCAGAGATTAAATCCCGGTAACGGCCTTTAAACGTGGTGGCTGAAGAAAAATCTCCGTTGCTTTTTCCGCAGCCCCTGTGATCAAACCGAAAAAAAGCCAAGCCGTTTTGATTGCATTTGTCCGCCAGATCTATCTGTTTCGGGGAGTCGCCCGAACTGAGCAGGCCGTGTGATCCAATCACCACCGGTGGATTTTTTTCTGGCGGAAGATGAAGGGTTCCATATAATTGATATTTTTCTGAAGCAAATCGGATTTGTTTTTGCATTATTTCAGCCTCTGTATGTGAATCGACAGTTGATTTTATAATAAGCAATTATTATATCCAGATTATCAAGAGATGATCCAGCAAAAAATAATTTAAAATCTGAATTTTGAATGAAAATTCAGGTAAAAACACTCAGGGACTATTGCCTTAAATGAAGATTAAAAAAGGACAGGAAGTTGAACTGGAAATTACAGATCTGGCATATGGCGGGAAAGGGATTGCTAAAATAGACGGGTTTACCGTCTTTGTGGAGCAGGCAATACCGGGAGACCGCGTCATGGCCCGTGTCTTTAAAAAAAAGAAAAATTACGCGGAAGCCCGTATAATTTCCCTTCTGTCTTCCTCACCGGATCGTATTGATGCTCCGTGTGCTTACAGCGGATTTTGCGGCGGCTGCAAATGGCAGTTTTTTAAATATGAAAAACAGCTTGAATATAAACAGCGCCATGTTGCTGAGTCGCTTAATCACATCGGCGGTTTTAAAGATGTATCGGTTCACTCCACCAGGGCATCTGAGCGGATTTTTGAGTATCGAAATAAAATGGAGTTTTCCTGTTCCGACCGGCGATGGCTGCTGCCGGATGAACTGGGCGATGAAAGTATTGATATTGGTTTTGCGCTGGGCCTGCACGTTCCAGGGACGTTTCACAAGGTTTTGGATATTGATAAGTGTCTCATCTGTCCTGCAACCGGCAATGATATCGTAAATACCGTCAGACAGTATATGAAGAAATCAGGCCGTCCCCTTTATGGACTTCGGTCTCATAAGGGATTCTGGCGGTTTCTGATGATTCGCCATTCAGTTGCCTTTGATCAATGGCTGGTCAATATTGTGACTTCCAGCAAAGACCTTGCAGTAGTTGCCCCCCTGGCAGACTTATTGTGTGAAAAATTTTCAAATATTGCATCCGTGGTTAATAATGTCACCGCCGGCGTAGCCAGTGTTGCGACCGGTGAATATGAAATTCATCTTGCAGGAGAACAATGTTTAAAGGAAAAATTGGGACCATATAAATTTGAGATTTCCGCCAATTCATTTTTCCAGACTAATACCAGGGGAGCGGTTGCTTTATATAATACGGTCAAGGAATATGCGCAGCTGACAGGAAAGGAAAATGTTTTAGACCTTTACAGCGGCACGGGAACGATTCCCATCTGGCTTTCGGATTCCGCCAATGAGATTACCGGGATTGAAATTGTGGAAAGCGCAATTGCGGATGCAAAAGAAAATTGCCGGCGTAATAATATCTCAAATTGTAATTTTATTGCCGGGGATATCCGGCATATTTTGGCAGATATCGTCCAAAAACCGGATGTGTTGATCATTGATCCGCCAAGGACCGGTATGCATCCGGATGTGGTAAAGCAGGTTCTTGCCCTGGCACCGGAAAAAATAGTCTATGTTTCCTGCAACCCTGCAACCCTTGCCAGAGATCTGGGGTTGATGAAGGA
>JAOZOL010000425.1 GCA_029933295.1 Desulfobacterales bacterium
ATATTGATCATTTTCATTGACAACATTCCGTTTTTACGGCAAAATTATATTTGGCGCAAAATTCAGGCAATAACATAAACAGGCAACCCCATAATGGGTAAAAAACCCACAACATCTAATTCAAAACAAGATCCGATAATAAACCTTGACGCTGTCTCCCTAGATGATCTGGAACAGGATCTGGTGGTGGATTTAAACAGCATTTCGCTGGCTGACAGCAAAAACAGCATTGCTTCCAGATTGCGGGCAATCAGGGTGAACGCACCGGATTTGCAGTTTATTGCAAGATTCGTCCTGACGATCATGGGGATTGTTTACTTTGCAACAAATTCCAGCTCCCCCCTGATACTGCCGATTTCAATTATTATCGGATTATGTCTCATGTTTCTTGTATGTTATCTTTACTTATACCACCAGGTAAAGCGCCATGGATTTTCAACCCGTGCGACCATATCCGCAAATCAGCTAGATATCAGTTTCGCTCATTTTGCATGGTTCTTTGACCCTGCAAATCCGTCCCCCCTGCTGCTGTTAGTTGTGATTGCCGCCGTGGGAAATGGCATACAACACGGCTTTAATGTTTTTCGGTCAATACTGCAATCAATAATCATTGCCGCACCGCTGGTTTTTGCACTTCGCGTGATGACCATCGGCTTTCAGCCGATATCCCTTATATATTTATTTTTAACCGGTTTTCTTTTAATTTACACTTATTTCCTGATTCAACGGATTGATGCCATTCAGACTGAAACGGAGCATCGCACCACCGACCTTGAACTCAATAATTTTAAGCTGAAACAATTAGGGAGGGCCCTTCAAAACAGTGAGGCAAGATATCGAAATATATTTGATAACAGCAGCGTCGCCATGATCCTCATTGAGGACAATATGCGCATTTCACTTGTAAACGCTAAATTTGAAGAACTAACCCAATTTTCAAGAAGTGAGCTATATAACCGGAAACGATTGTCAGATTTAATTGACAAGGATGATCTGGAACGGATCAGACGGTTTCATGCACGACGGAAAAAAATGGGCGGCACCACACCCACGGAATATGAATGCAAGCTGGTAGATAAATTTCATAACACCAAACATGTCATTATCCGGTTCAATATCACTCACTGGCATGAACGGATCATGGCAACAATCGAAGACATTACCTCAAGAAAACAGGCCAAAGCCGCTTTACAGCGATCGAATAAAAAACTGAGACAAACACTCTCAATGTTGACCCAAAGCGAAAAGGGATACAGGAACCTGTTTGAAAATACGGGGACCGCCACAATTCTTGTCGGCAAAAATTTACGCATTTTAAAGGCAAATACAAAATTTTTGGAACTGACCGAATTTTCCAAAAAGGAAATCGCTGTTAAAAAACGCTTAAGCGAATTCATTGAACGTAAAAATCTGTATCGGATCAGGCGGTTTCAGGCAAAACAAAAAATAAAGGGTCTGCCGCTTCCTACCGAATACGAATGCCTGCTCATTGACAAGCAAAAAAAAATGAAACATGTTGTCATGAAAATCTATACGCCGGCCGGACAAGAAACCAGTATTGTCTCATTTTTTGATATTACCAAGCGTAAACAGGCTGAAGCAGAACTCCGGCAAGCCCATGAAAAATTAAGAATCGTGGCGGTCATGGATGAGCTGACCCAGGTGGCCAACAGACGACAGTTTAATGAGAAATTATCCAGTGAATGGAGCCGCTTAAAACGGGAAGGATTGCCGCTGGCGCTGATTATGTGCGATGTGGATTTTTTTAAATCCTATAATGATAATTATGGCCATCAAAACGGTGATCGCTGCCTGCGCTCAATCGCAGATACGGTTAAAAAAGCAGTGAAACGCTCCATTGATGTGGTGGCCCGGTACGGAGGTGAAGAGTTCGCCGTTATTATGCCGAATACGGACATTCATGGGGCTTTAAATGTTGCCGAAGCAGCCAGAGTTGCCATTGAACAGCTTCGCATCCCCCATAAAATGTCACCCATTTCACCATATATTACATTAAGTTTAGGCGTTTCAAGCATGATACCCGCTAAAAGCCTGGCTCCTGATGCACTTATAAAAGATGCGGATAATGCGCTTTATGAAGCAAAACGACTGGGGCGTAATCGAACCGTGGTGGGTAAATGCAATGCGGATGAAAATTTTCACCCCCAGTCCCCGTGGCCCAACAAAATCCAGAAGGCGTATCCGAATTTATAAAAAGCTTTTCATGGTAATGAATTACCACTGTATGAGAAAAATAACTCGTCAAT
>JAOZOL010000426.1 GCA_029933295.1 Desulfobacterales bacterium
AAAATATCTGCGACGGGGTTCACATCATGGCCATCGGTAAAGAAGAAAAGGTGGTTGATATTATGGAGGCTGCCGGGTTGCTGTAGGAACTATGCCCAGTTTAAAACGCGAATATTATGCCCAAAGGCTCTTTTGAATTTTTTTAAGTGAAATTTTGTCGGGTTGACCACATATCTATGGGTGCAAATGGATAACAAAGGGATGTCCGCTGCGCTGTCAGAGTATCCGTAGATTTTTTTTTCAGGCAAATTCATGACCACATCGTTTAGCAGATTGACTTTTCGTTGTCCGTAACAATGTTTTTCATAAATCAGCCCTCCCATTACCGGTTTTTCAGTGGAGCCGATAATCGTGCAATTCTTGATGCCGAGTTTTTTTGAAAGAGATTCAATGATCCAGACCGGTGCGCCGCTGACAATATAAACTGCATGCCCTTTCTTCAGGTGGTAATCCATTCGTTCTATCGCATCCGGAAATGCGTAAGCGTCTTTATTTGAACAATAGTCATTCAGAAACTGTTTTTTTGCCGCCGCCAGCTCATCGTCTTTTAGCCCCACGGTTGAAATCCAGAGGATAATGGAATGACAGACAATCCTGAGGCGAAGATTCGCATAAAAGAGGATCACAACCGGAGAGAAAAGCAGCGCAGTGAACCTGCGAAGTATATTGGATTGCAATCGGTGTTTGATAAATTCGTACCCTGTGTCCAAAGATACAATGGTTTTGTCAAAGTCAAAAAAAGCCAGTGTTTGTGTCGTGGGGGGCATCGGTGAGTTGCCGGTTTCCATTAATTTTTTTGGTCTTGAATTATAATAACCCTGAAGTAATATATAGTTCAAAATACCATCTTGGGAATTTAATATCAAGCGGGAAAAAAGGAGCGCACAGGGTAACCGCATTTGAATTTAAATTTGAGGAAAACCCGTGAAAATGGTTTGTGAAGCGACATTTGATCATTTTTTGCTGCATGCATAAGTCAATCAAGAAAAATAAACCCGGATTGTGACTCTGTTTTCTTATAACATCAAAAAAATGATCAAGGAGCAAACAAACTGTTTTCACGGGTTATATTTGGATTTCTGAGAAGGCAGGAATCCGGAAAATTATAACAATATGTGTATCGCCCGATTTTTTTGGGAACTTACTATCTGGAGGCTTAAATGAATAATATGATTGGTCAGTTTTACAGGTTTTGTATTATTGCAGGATGCCTGATGAGTTTATGCTTTGGCTGTAATTTAAAAGATCCGCTTCCCACACCGGCTCAGGATGTAGCATGCCATAAAGTTAAAATTGCAGATGGACCTGAGGACTTTGTCCTTGATCAGTGGCACGGTGATCCGCGCCTGCTGGTTTCTTCCCATGATCGCCGGCATCCTGAAACATCCGGCGGGATTTATTATTTTGACATTAAAACAGAAAAAACAGGAGAGCTTTCAAGAACCGGAGAACCGGAAACCATTGCCGCTTTTAAACCGCATGGCATGGACATCCGGCATGATGGTGATAAAACCCTGCTTTACGTGATCCTCCATGACCCCAATGCCCGCATGAAACGGGATGAAAATGCTGTTGTTGTATATGAAGTCTATGATGACGCTCTTTTATTTTCAGCATTTTTAGAAGATCCGGAATACCTCTGGTCGCCAAATGATCTGTCCGTGCTGCCGTCCGGTGAAATTTATCTGACCAATGACCTCCATGGTGATTTGGATATGTATCTGCGCATGAAAGCCTCGGAGATTGTTTATTATAATCCGGAAAGCCAAAAATGGTCGAAGGTTGCCGATAATATTGCCTTTGCCAACGGGATACTCGCAGAACCGGATAAAGTGTTTGTAACGGCCACGTTTGATGATCAGGTGATGGTTTTCCCGCGTCGTATTGATGGAACTCTTGGGATGAAAGAAACCATTGTGAGGGTCAAGGGGCCGGATAATTTAATGCGATACGGCAAATATTTGCTGACCACTGCCCACTTTGATGACCTGGCATTTCTGCGGCATCAGAAGAATCCGGAAGATATTTCGCCGTCCATCGTTTTTCGTATCCGTCCTGGCATGTACAGTATAACGCCGGTTTATGTAAATAATGGGGAGATGATCAGTGCCGCATCAACGGCGATGATATATGATGACAAACTTTATATTTCCCAGGTTTTTGATCCATATATAGTTGTGTGTGATGTGCCGATATACATATATTAAAAAGCTTTTTATGGTAATGAATTACCACTGTATGAGAAAAATAACTTATCA
>JAOZOL010000427.1 GCA_029933295.1 Desulfobacterales bacterium
CAAAATGGGGGTGGATTTATGTGAAAAAGCCGAAGAAATGGGCTATTCCAGAGATCTATGTTCTTATGCACGGGCTGATATCGCCTGTTCAGTCACCAACGGCGGCCCCATCGGAGGACTGCCGGAGCCGGACTTTCTGGTATGCTGCAATAATATCTGCGGGACGGTATTAAAGTGGTATGAAGTGGCTGCCCGCCATTATAATATTCCCCTGTTTATTTTAGATACCCCGTTTATTCATACAACGTTTTCGGAAAGTGCTAAAAAATATGTGATCGCCCAGACCTATGAATATATCAAATTTTTAGAAAAACAATGCGGTAAAAAGATGGATTATGACCGGCTGAACGAGGTCAGCAGGCTGGCAGTTCAAGGGTTGCGGCTCTGGCAGGAAGTGCTGGATACCGCTGCTCATAAACCGGCACCCATGACGGCCTTTGATGCATTTTTTCATCTGGCGTTGATTGTCACCCTTCGCGGCACTCAGATAGTTGTGGATTATTATAAGCAGCTCGTAGACGAAATGAATCAGCGGATTGCCGCCGGGATTTCCATGGTCCCTGATGAAAAATACCGGCTTCTGTGGGACAATCTGCCGGTATGGTACCGGACCAAATGGTTGTCTGAAAAATTTTCATCTCACAATGCCTGCCTGGTGGGAGATACGTATACATCCGCATGGAGCGGAGTCATGGACATGATCGATGAGGACAACTTTATTGAAACCGGGGCCGTGGCCTATTCCAGTGTGTATATCAATGTGTCGCTCGATATCATGCTTGAAACCCTGACAAAATTGATTAAAAAATATGATGTGGACGGCCTGGTCATGCATTCCAACAGAAGCTGCAAGCCTTACTCTCTGGGACAATACGATTTACAAAAAATTGTTATGAAGGAGTTAAAGTTACCGACACTGATCATCGAAGCCGATATGGTGGATGCAAGGAGCTTTTCCGAGAGCCAGATTGAGACCCGGATCGATGCGTTTATGGAGACTTTGAAGGGATAAAAAATGATAACAGCAGGAATCGATATCGGCTCCATCACCGCAAAAGCGGCAATATCACAAGATGGAAAAATCCTTGGCAGCCGTGTCATGTTTACCGGCTATAATGCCGTCCAGGCCGGAAAAAACGTGATTGAAGAATTGACAAAAGAAATCGGAATCCCCATGGAAAAAATTGAGGCTGTTGTGGCCACCGGCTACGGCAGAAACAGTGTTGCGTTTGCAACCAGGGCCATCACTGAAATAACCTGCCACGGTGTTGGTGCGCATTTTTTAAATCCGGATATCCGGTTTATTATCGATATCGGCGGCCAGGACAGCAAGGTCATCCGAATTGACGAACAGGGCAAAGTGGTTGATTTTGCCATGAACGACAAGTGCGCTGCAGGCACGGGGCGATTTCTCGAAGTCATGGCCCGGGCCCTGGAAGTTGACCTGGATGGATTCGGAAAGATTTGTCTGCAGGCAGATACACCGTCAAAAATCAGCAGCATTTGTACGGTCTTTGCCGAATCAGAAGTGATTTCGCTGATATCAAAAGGCGAAACCCGTGAAAATATTATTGCAGGGATCCATGAATCGGTTGCTTCCCGGGTTTCCGCTCTGGCCAAACGGGTGGGGGTGATGGAGCCGGTGATGATGACCGGAGGTGTGGCAAAAAATATCGGCGCGGTCCGGGCGTTGGAAGCCAAGCTGGAAACCACCATCCAGGTGTCTGAATATGCCCAGGTAAACGGTGCCATCGGTGCAGCCATTTTAGCAGGAAGGGAGATTTAACGTGAAATCAATAAAATTTGATCCGGATTTATGTGCCAATTGTGAGACAATTGATTGTCTCATGAAATGCCAGTATATTTCTTTTACCGGCATTGCTGAAGCCCGGGAAGAAAGATCAAAAATCAATGACGGCAAAGACAGCCGGGTACTGCATGAATGCCTTACCTGTTATGCGTGCCAGGAATACTGCCCCAATGGTAACAACCCGTTTTTCCTGCTGGTGGAACGACAGGAAGAACAAGGAATTTTACCGGCCCCCAAGCCTATTGTAGAAGAGCAGCTACGCATGATGGCCCCCAGGGGACGAATTGAAAAACAGGCAGTTTCCGGACCGGTGGTGGATATGTGCGCGTTTCCAATGCTCACCGGATGCGTTCGGGGAAAACTGTTTGAAGGGGCCTCCACCATTGTGGGCACGGATATTTTTTGTAACATCATGTGGCTCCATTTTGCGAAAAAT
>JAOZOL010000428.1 GCA_029933295.1 Desulfobacterales bacterium
TGGTAATAAAAGAATAGGAAGACATGATCCTCGGCCCGACAGCTTTACCGCTGTTGATTTTTTGCCGCCATTTTCGCATCTTGTTGGGAAATGCCCCCACATCTCTTACCGTGGTTACGCCGTATTTAACGTTGTTATAGAAATTTTTTTCCAACTGGGCGTTCATCTGCAAAATCGCGTCCAGATTGATCTTGAACACAAACGGAACGGTGATATGAAGATGTGCGTCAATCAATCCGGGCATCAGGGTGCATCCATTCAAATCCGTCCATTCGTATTCCGAATATTTCATCTTTTCCGCAAGATCACCGATTCCGACAATCCGGTCATTATTCACGCGAATAATCCGATTTGTAAAGATCTCATCCGAAATCCCGTCAAACAGCTTAAAATTAAAAAATCCTCTTTTTTTCATATCAATCTCCGATCTATTTTTTAAAAAACAGATAACAGGCAAGCCCGAGAAGAATAAACGCAAAAATCCGTTTAAATTGTGCGGTTGTAATATGTTCGACCAAACGGGCGCCGATCTGCGCGCCCATGATACCCCCAAAGCCCAGCAGAAGACCCATTTTATAATCAACATTTGCCAGCTTGTTATGGGCAACCAGAGCTGAAATTGAAATAACAACAATGGCCAGAAAAGACGTGCCCACGGCTTTTTGTGCAGGATATCCGAGAAACAGCAAAATCGGCACCATCAAAAATCCACCGCCCAGGCCGGTAAAAGACGCAGCCAGGCCGGTCAATACCCCTAAAAACGCATATGCAATCATATGATAATCCATAAATTCATCTCCTGATTAAAATATTATTCTCTTCTGATAAGACCGACATATTTACCGAGAATCCTCACTCGTTTCCGGTCCTGACCACGAAAAATAAGTGGCGGATAAGCCGGATTGGCGGCATGCAGCTCTATGGAGTTTTTTCTGCGGCGGATGATTTTCAACGTTGCCTCGGGAAGTATATTATCAACCATAACCGCGACAATGGAATTATCATGGGCATCATTTGCCGGAACAATGACTGCCATATCCCCGTTTCTAATATGCTTTTCGATCATGGAGTCCCCTGTCACCCGGACGGCAAAGCACGCGTCATGACCGTAAAAGGAGGGGGCAACCGGCAGGTATTCATCAACATGGTCCTGAATGCTGATGGGTTCTCCGGCTGCAATCGGCCCGGCCAGGGGGATGGATTTGTCATAATCAATCGGAACCATCGGCCGCCATGACCGTTTCTTGCCGGGTGTTGATTCAATAAATCCCTTTTCAATGAGTACATTTAAAATCCGGTGAACCCCGGCCGGACCTTTTAACCCCAGATAATCACAAATTTCCCGAACCGTGGGCGCTATTGCGTATTTCTGGTGATGATGCAGGATATATTCATAAATACTTAACTGTCTGTCGGTTAATTCCATAACATATCCCCCGGGCTCTTTACAGCCTGTCCGCCTCTGTTGAGAACATGGGTATAAATCATGGTGGTGGATACATCTTTAAATTAAAAAATTTCTGTGGTATAATTATAAAAATAAAAACAATAAGAGCGCATGAACATTTGTTCACATTGCTTGCAAAGTATCATATCGGGAAATGTGATTGCAAGAAAAAATTGCGGGTTTATCCGCTATTTCAGTTATTATCCCGCCAATTTGCGTCTGATGACATACTTCGCACACAAAACGGCTGTCTTATAAGACGGCTATTCGTACGTATAATCATTGTTCGGCGAAGTAAAAAAATGGTTTTCTGGATAGGATATTGAAAAAATGAAAAAAACTCAATATTTTGAATATACACGAAAACGACCTGATCGTGCACAAATAAAAGATAAATGGATAAAATATGTAATTGATAATCCAGAGAAAACTCAAACCCAGTCAGATGGAAGGATTCGGAGATGGGCTAAGATAGCTGAGGTTAATAAATATTTAAGGGTTATTTTATTAGAAGATCGTGAAACGGTACATAATGCTTTTTTTGATAGGTCTTATAAGGAGGATAAATAATGCGGGTAAAATATTTTTCCGATACTGATACCGCTCATTTGGAATTCCTTGATAATGATGTGTATGAAACAAGAGAGATCAGTGAAAATATTTATGTTGATCTAGATCAAAATGGTAATTTAGTAAATATGACAATTGAGCATGCGAAGGCTAATGCGGGGCTTAGGGAATTTTCATACCAGGAAATGATAGCACAGACAGCATAAGCCCGCCGAATCGGGTAG
>JAOZOL010000087.1 GCA_029933295.1 Desulfobacterales bacterium
CACGTAAAGATTTGAAAAAACAAAAAGAAAAAACAAGTCAGGCACTGATTTCCGCAGCCCTGCAACTCTGCTCAGAAGAAGGATACGCCAGCTTGAGTTTAAGATCCGTGGCAAGAAAAGCAGGCATTGCGCCGACATCATTCTATCGGCATTTCCGTGAAATCGACGAAATGGGAGTGGCGATGGTTGCTCAGGCCAAAGAAGTCTTAGATGATTTCCTGGCGCAGGGCCGGAAAAAAATGACGTTTCCCGCAATTAAAAAAAATGACTCGCCGGCACAGTTGACAAAATCGATTGAATGCATGACACGCCCCTTTGTGGAAACATTTATAAAATTTTTTAAAAAAAATGATCAACTGCTCCGTTTGTTTTTTCAGGAACGTACCGGAAGTTCAGAGGCGATGCGGATTGCTATTTCTGATGCATACGACCAGTTAACCGGATTGTTGGCAGAAAATATTATGCAACTCAGCAAATCATCTAAAACTAACCTTGGCGACATTCGTTTGATAGCTGAAGCCATGCTGACGATTGTCAGCGGCCACGGCATGGAGATGCTGGTTCGCCCGAAAGCCGGGCCCGTTGATATTTGTAAACGTACAATCCAAAAACTCAATCTCCTTTTACTGGGAGCTTTGGTCATAGAACAAGACAGGGAACAAACCAAATAAGGAGACGGCCATGAATGATCTCATTCATCAATTTTTAGAAGCCCACATTGCACATGAGCTAAACCGTTTCAAAGACGGCTCTTACAAACAGACCATAGAGGAAGAAGTTTCCGCGATTTTTGAATGGATCAAAAAAATAAAGCTAAAAGATGTCATGACGGCCCGGCAGATCCTGGGAATTATTAAGCGAAATGTGGTCGAACTTCCTGTGGCAGGCGGCCTCACTGAACTGACCGGTGAAATGAGCCAGAAAGTATTGGCTTCCCGCCACAACAAAAAAACCGCCCTTGAAGATATCTTTGCACGCAAACAGTACGACGAGATTGTGGACAAGGTGGTCAGCCTGAAAAAAACAAGAAAAGATTTAATCAAGAGATTTGTAACCAGCCCCGTCTATTCCCGGCAGATTTCGGAAGTGCTGTTCACAGGGATCAAGGAATACATGCTTGAAGAGAATATTATCGCCAAAAAAGTACCCGGTATTTCATCTTTGATAAAGGTTGGAAAATTTGCAGTCAATAAAACCATGCATTCTTTAGAAATTGCAATTGAAGACAAGGTAAAAAGTTATATTGAAAGCAACCTTGATAATACCATTAAACGCAGTGAAAGGTCTTTAAACGAATATTTCAACAAAACCCGGATCATTGATACGAGTGAAGAAGTCTGGGAGTCTATTGCGAAAACCAAATTAAACGAATATTTTAGCGCCATTGATGGCAATGATATGGAAGATTTTATTATCATCGGATATGATTTCTGGCTTCACTTTCGAAAAACACCCTATTTTAAAGGGATTTATACGGAACTGGTGAAATATTTTTTCAAAAAATACGGAGACCGGGAACTGGACGTTATCTTAGAAGATGTCGGGGTTACCCGGAAAATGGTGATTTGCGAACTCACTGAGATCATCGCTCCAGGAATTGAAAAAGCATTATCCATCGGCTATCTGGAAGAACGCATCCGCGCCCGGCTTGAATCCTTCTACCTTTCAAAAGAGGCGGCGTCCTTAACTTCACCTAAAAAAAATTCGCAAAAAAAAAGTACGCCCCAAAAAGCAAAAAAACAGAAAAAATCAAAGTCCAAATAAGTGATCAACAAGATAAAAATATCAGAGGCCATGTGTTTTGTTAGTGTTTGCTCAGATATAAAGTGATAGCATCAAGTCAGAAAGTTGAGATAATACCTGAATTTTGATGCGCAATCACATGGGAGACTGATATTTCGGGCCGACAATCAATAGATTATTTAACAAAACTGATTGGACTTTTTCCATGGTACTTCCGAAAATCAATTCTTTGATCGCGCCATGGCCGTAAGCGCCAAGGACCACAAGACTGTCATGGGGCACATCATAAAGGTTGTCCATTAAATAACCTTTGTCAAAAACAGTCCAGCTTCGAACATATTGCTCCATGTCCGCTTCAAGTTTCTCCTTGCGAATGATTTCCTGATAGTGTTCCTTTGAATGTTTCCCCAGCTGTGTGAATACATCCAGGGGAAGCCCCGATAAACGGGAAAGCCGGATTCCCAATCGCAGGGCAGTAATGGCATTGGCCGAACCGCCGAACAATACGGAAATACTGTTCCAAGGTTTATAAACGGCATTGACGATTAATACGGGAAACTTTGCAGATTGAATAATTCGTCTGACGCGGGGGCCGATATATCCCAGACCGATCTTTACGGAAAGATCGCTGACGGTCCTCGGACAGCACATAAAATCAAAATTTGTCGGGATATCCGGCAGGGTCGATGCGGTGAAATGTATGGGTGTGATAAAATCAGGCTCCGGGAGTTCGAAGGATGAGACAATTTCTGCGGCATGCGCGCGGGCGGTTTCAGGCGCCCTTAAATATGATATGTCTAAGTCAATCTGAACGACATCATTTTCAAAATACATTAAAAATTTTATAAATTCCGGGATATATATCACCGGGTCAGCATTGATGGTTTTGCAGAAATAAGTGGATTGAAGCAACACTTCCCGACCGACGGGAGTATTTCTGAAAATATGAAGTAGTCTTGTTGTCATAAAAATCACCTCTAAAATTTAATGATCTGTCTGGACAATAAGTTCACTGCGGTATTTATCCAGTAAAGTGGCTTTGGAAATCATCCCCACAAATCGTTTATTGGCAATAACCGGCATGGAAAACAGATGATTGGCGTCCATTCGATCCAGCACTTCGGCCAGATCATCATCCAGATCAACAGTTTCAATGTCGGGGTTCATGATCTGTTCTAAAAAAACAGTTTCATACAATAATGGATCAAAAATATATTCCCGAACGTCATCCAAATGAATCAATCCGAGAAATTCACCGCTGTGTTCGTCTTCCACGGGGAAAAAATTCCGATGTGATTTTTGCATGATCTTTACAAAATCTCCCAGCTTCATATCCTTGGAGACGATCATGCAATCTTTTTCCACCAGTTCTCCGACACTTAAATCGGCAAGGACTTTCTCATCGGTCCGGGGACGAAGGTAATGGCCTTTTTCAACAAGATCCTTAAAATAGAAAGACGCAGGTTCAAAGGCGTGGCATAAAGTTGTTGATATGGCGGAAACCAAAATCAGGGGCAAAATCACTTCATATCCGCCGGTTATTTCAATAATTAAAAATATCCCTGTCAAAGGTGCCTGAAGGATACCGCTGATCAGTCCCGCCATGCCCAGCAGGGCGAATCCCCCTTCATTGACCCATGAAACGCCGGGCAACACGACTTCAATAAATCGATGATACATCAAACCGGTGAAGCTGCCGATCACCAGACACGGTGCAAAAATTCCCCCTGACCCGCCCCAGCCAAGCGTGAATGATGTGGCGACAATTTTCGCAAAAACAAGCAATGAAACAATCATCAACCCCTTGGAAAATGCCCCTTCAACCATTAACTGAACGGAATGATACCCTTCACCCAGCACATCCGGCAGGAAAAAACCGATAACACCCACAATACATCCACCCGTCATTGCCCTTAACCAGACAGGAATCTTGATTTGATGGGACATGCCGCCTGAGACCCTTAATGTGCGGGTCAGTAATATGGATACAGCGGCTGTAAAAACGGCAAGCCCCAGACATGCCAGCGTATCAATCGGACGGACGTGAAATTGTAAATGCGTAAATGCGATCTGGTTGCCAGCTAGAAGCCGTGATACCTGCGCGCCGAAAACGGATGCAACCGCAATGGGAACGATATTTAAGGCCGACCACTCACCTATAATAACTTCAATGGCAAAAACAAGTCCGGTGATGGGGGCATTAAAGATAGCCGAAAGCGCTCCGGCAGCCCCGCATCCAACCAATGCCACGCGCTGACGATCATTTAATGAGAAAAACTGGGCGATATTTGACCCTATGGCGGCCCCGCTCATGACAACCGGCGCTTCAGGGCCGGCCGAACCACCGCTTCCTATGGTCAAACAGCTTGATATCAGCCGTGAAAAACTTGACCGCATCCGCATTAACCCGCCGTAACGGGAAACACTGTAAACAACTTCCGGTACGCCATGACCGGCGCCTTCCTTGATAATTTTTTCAAGAAACAGGGAAGAGAGGGCTGCGCCAATGCCGGGAATAACAAAAGCCCACCAGAATTGACGATAATGATGGAGGAATTCAAACATGCCTATCAAGCCCCGGTTTAATGCCATCGCGGCCAGACCGCTGCATGAACCGACAAGGGCGCCGATGCTGATCAACAAAAGGCGGTCATCAAAGCGGAAAAAAATCCACCTTGATGGATACCTCCATATATTAAATCCGAATTTTTTTCTCACGCCTTTAGACTTCAAATATTTATAACAAAAAGATTATTCCGAAGAATCAAACCGGCTGTCAAATTCATCCACTTTTTTAAAAAACAACTCCTGGGCCGGAGTACGAGCTAAAAATTTTAAAAAATCTTCATCTCTTAAGCAAAAGGAAAGCCGGGCCAGCAGATGAAGATGGTATTTAGATGACGGGCATACGAGGACAAACAACACGTTAACCGGTTTTTTATCAACCGCATTATAATCGACAGGTTTTTTTAGAAAACAGGTTGTAATTACAGCCGGGATATCGGCATGGCCCAGCGGGGTGCGTGGATGAGGGATGGCCACGCCCTTACCGATACCGGTGGACATCAGCGATTCCCTTGCCACCAGGCTTTCATACAGCGACTCTTTCTGTGCTTTAGTCTTAAAACAGCTGATATGGCTCACTGCGGAATTTAAGACCGTTTCAACAGAATCGCCTTCAACATCATAGAAAACACCGCCACGCTTCATCGCTGCCAGCAGATTATCCATCCGATGTTTCGATTTTTTTTCTGGTTCAGACCCCGGTGGGGTAAACGTCAGGTTATTGGCCTCCGCCCATTTTTGCATAGATAACAAATTAAATACACAAAGGAGGCCCTTCTTGCGCGCCGGTATTCTGCCCTGGCGGATCCACCGCTCAACGGTGCTGACCGTCAGCTGAAGACATGTTGCAAATTCTTCTATTTTAAGTCGCATAATTGCTAAATTTTATTTAATGGCGTTTGTTTTGCCAATTTTCAGGGTCTATTTCACATTCGGATTATAAAAACCTGCTCAATACTCTTTCTTAAAATCAAATGTGACTGTGTATATATAACGAATCTTAAAATCAAGATAATTTACGAATCGATTCAAGCCGGTTAAACTCCCCGGCGAAGCCATCACTCGTTATATCCGTCCATCCACCATGCATCCCATTTCATGGACATAATTTCATCTGCCAGCCGTTTTCCGAGTTTAGTTTTCAAACGCTTCTGAACAACCGGAAGCCATTGATCAGGGGATTTGTGTCCGACATCTGCGATGGATTTTAAATTCAGCATAAATGAAAGTTGATCCGCATCATACGCCAGTTGCGATTCATATGTCTTTTGTTCATTAAACTCTGTTATCAGGTCCGCCAATGACTCGCCAAAGGGAATATTGCAAATCGCATCGGCCACTGCCTGCTCTTCATCAATTGTCACATATTTCTTCTGCACATAATTATGATCGCCGACTCGTGCTTCAGGCAAATCATGCACCAGGCACATGGTAATCAGCCGCAAAGAATTTATTTCAGTTTCCAGATGTGCCATGACATAGGCGATAAATGTTATACAAAACGAATGTTCCGCCACAGACTCTTTGCCGGCACCCAGAAAATGAAATCCTGCCCTGGGAATATTTTTTAATATATTTGCCTCAAATAACAATGCCGCAATATTTTTCATAGTAGCTCCTGTGTTCATACAGTTTACTGTCCAACCCCCCATGCAAAAACGATGATTATAAATATAGACGCGGCAGATGCCAGTTGTACAAATTTTCCAGGGCATTGTTTGATCATAAGGGCATATAAAAGCCCCATGATCATGCCACAAATCAACCCGAAGAGATGCGCCATGACATCAACTCTTAATCCTCCGGAACCGAGCAGCCCCAAAAGCGCCAACCCGCATGCCGGCGGAATCCATGCGGCTGTCTTTCTCTTAAATGGCCTTTGATATTTTAAACTCTGGTAACCGGCTAATATCCCGATCGCGCCAAACACCGCCGTTGAAGCACCGATTGAGATATGTCCGGATTCATACATAAATGCATTAATAAGGTTCCCGAACACTCCGCACATCAGGATCATCAGCCATCCAAGGCCGCTGCCGCATATCGCGCATACAACCGTCCCAAAAACAGCAAGACTGATCATATTTCCGACCAGATGAACTTCATCGGCATGAAGCATTAAGGCCGTCACCGTGCGGTAAAGCTCTCCATCAAGGATCATAAACGCGGAAGCCCCATATCTGCTCACAAAATCATCGGCACTCCCCGACATATGAACTGCCATATACGACACGAGAAGAAAAAACGCGGCAATAATACCGGAAATGATCGTTGCTGTGTTAAATTCCGACTTTTTTTCATAAACTGGAAAACGGTTTTTGTTTTCGTGAAAATAAAGATTCATGGATTGGAGGGCCTGCTGGTAACAGGTCTCTTCCACCCACACACCCCACCCGTTTTTATCCTGTTTGAGCCGGTATGATACTCCGGATGAAGACAGTACCAGAGCACATATATCTGCCTGCTGATGTGTAATATTTTCAAAAATGATAAGCATGCGACCGCTTAAATGCTAAGGCATTGTGCCTTTTACTTCAGGCTTTCCTTTAAATCTTTAACGGGCAGGCTTAAAACATGGGTGGTGCCTGTTCCGCTGATACCGTCAAAAACATTTCCTTCAACAACAGCAATATAAAGTATATTATCATACATACAAACGGATTGGACCGGCCCCTGAAACCGGGTATCCAGTAATCTGAATGTGTAGGTGCCGTTATAAGGACAAAGAATCCCAAGCCGCCCATTCGGGGGACTGCCGATTATAGTTCGAAAAAAGCCCGAGTCATTGGCCGGTATAACGGCAAAAACATTATTGTCAAATTGAAACAGGACAGGCTGCGACCATAAAGGCAAATCCTTCGGCGCGTTGGTTTCATTCATCAGGGAGTCAATCAGTATGGATTTGGCAGGAACAAACTGTGAGGAAGATTCCCATTTCTGTTTATCGTCTTCATATATAACCAGCTTTCCACCGGCATTATAAAAAACGGATTCAGCAATCCCGTTGCCGTTCAGATCAGCAAAAATTGAGCCCGAAAGATTGAATCCGGACGGAACATTTATAATGCCATACTGCTTAATTCCATTTGAGTCATCAAGGCCCAGACGAAAAATACCAGAGCCAAAAAAATCTTCCGGATCAAAATTCTGGCCCACAAAAGACGATTTTATACCGTTTTCACAAATGGCCGGAAATTTTATAAAATAGTCGATACCTTTTGACAAAACCGTAAATCCCCTGCTGGAAAACCGAAGCACCCGGGATTTCATACCTTCATCCTGGACATAAATATTCAGCGCGATCAGACCATTATGCCCCAGGGACATATTGACCACATCACCAAATCCTTTATAATCATACTGATATTTTTCGCTGCCGTCCACGGCCCGGGCATCCACGGTTTTATTGTAAAAATAAATAAAATAGGGGATGTCTGAACCATCCGGCACCATGATTCCCATGCTGACCACAGGATGATCAATGTCGGCCACGGCCGTGTAGTTTTTTATTTCCAGAGTTGTACTCAACCCCGGAGTAAGCTTTGACAAACCGGGAATATTTTTTTGTGTTAACGTGCTTTCTTTTTTTTCAGTCACCGGCAGCCCTGGTTTAATGGTTGGTGCCTGGGAAGAAAAAATAACTGAAGGCAATTCTTCATATACCGTCAATATTTCCCCGCCGCTCCAGATGGTGAGATTTTTCTTATCTGCTACAATCACGATTTCATCAGGAGACGGAATCGGGCGATGGGTGGTTTCAATGCGTTGGTATGCCTGCCAGTCAAGTGAGGGCAACCTGGCCCGGATCAATTCATACAAATGAAACGAGGTCCCGTCAACATCCTGAAATCTGGCTTTGATTTCCCTGAAACGCTTTGCCTTAACCCCTGGTTGAATATCACATTTTTTTTTAAAACATTTTACTGTTATTTCAGAAAAATATTTTTCCACCCTCATTACTTTACATACTGCCAGGGGCACCGGTAATTCCCCAAGTTTTTTACCGGTATTAGGATCAATTATTTGTTCCCCCTTAGAATACAAAGTCCACAAACTCCCCTTTTTGATATTTTTGTCTGCTCCCATATTAAGCAGATATCGTCCGTCAGCGCCTTTAATGACAGTTGCTTCAAGTATGGCAAGGTCTTTTGCGATTTTGTCGGCAGTGGCCGTTGCAGCACTAAAGCAGTTTAAGGGGAGAAAAAATAACAATATAAACGATAATAAAATTATACGTGTTAATAGATAATTCAAAAAAACGCCTCCCGGATATTTAAAAATTTCAAACATTCGATCCATTCTAAAATTTACATTAAAAAAGCCGGCGACATTTCTGCCGCCGGCTTTTTTATAAAATATTTCTTCTTTAAATGCAACGATGACTGGTCGGTTTTAAAATTTAACCTTTATACCGGTTGCCAGTTTATAAATATCATCACCGT
>JAOZOL010000006.1:0-9667 GCA_029933295.1 Desulfobacterales bacterium
CATTAAACGGGAATGAACCGGCTGATGCTAATAACGACGGATATCTCACGGGCAGTGAGCTGGGTATGTTTCTGGCTGACCGGGTATCCAATCTGACGAAAAACGCCCAGACCCCCAGGTACGGAAAGCTCAGGGATGAGAATTATGACCGTGGTGATTTTGTATTTTTATTGGCCAGTTCCGGTGCGCAGATTGATGCGCCGGCAAAAAAACCCGATAAAACAAGCCTTTCGGTGGCCTGCAATATTTCCGGTGCTTCGGTGTATTTAGATGGCCGATATGCCGGCACTGCTCCTGTGAGAAACAAGATCGTTTCGCCCGGCACGCACACAGTGCGAGTGACAAAAGACGGGTATGATTTTTACAAAACAGAAGTCAACGTTCGCACCGGCCGTCACGTGACGCTGGAGGCGTACCTGGACAGAAAAGCCCCTCCTGCCGGTAATTTGTTCGTGGACTCCCGGCCAACAGATGCCACGGTCCGGATTTTAAACATCGGGCCGAGATACACCAGGGGCATGGCGCTTGCGCCGGGGGACTATCATGTGGAAGTTTCAAAATCAGGGTATGACACCAAAAAGCAGTGGGTCACCGTGTCCGCGGGCGAGGATAAATACATCACCGTGGCATTAACAAAACCCGCAACCGACCATGTAGCGGAAGCCTTCAGGCTTCCATCTTCGCAATCTGCGGGCAAAAAAACAACCAACTCCCTTGGCATGGAATTTGTCTATATCCCGCCCGGCACGTTCATGATGGGGAGCCCGTCGTCCGAATCCGGCCGGGACAATGATGAAAAACAGCACCGGGTGACGCTCACCCAAGGGTACTACATGCAAACCACGGAGGTGACGCAAGGGCAGTGGACGCAAATAATGGGGACACGGCCGTGGTCGGGTAAAAAATATGTTCGTGAAGGGGGAAATTATCCTGCGGTGTATGTCTCATGGAACGATGCTAAGGAATTTATTCAAAAGCTCAAAGCAAAAACCGGCCAAAATTACCGGTTGCCCACGGAAGCCGAATGGGAATATGCGTGTCGGGCCGGGAGCAACAGCAGGTATTGCTTTGGTGACAGTGACGCAAGCCTTGGAAGCTATGCCTGGTATGATGATAATGCGGATGATATCGGAGAGGATTATGCACATCAGGTAGCTATGAAAAAAGCCAATGCCTGGGGTTTGTATGATATGCACGGCAATGTGTGGGAGTGGTGTGCAGACTGGTTTGGCGATTATCCGTTCGGGTCCGTGAGTGATCCCGAGGGACCATCATCAGGTACGAGCCGCGTGATTCGTGGCGGCTGCTGGGACGGCATCCCGGGGATCTGCCGGTCGGCTAATCGCTACGGGATCGTCCCCGGCAGCCGGTACAGCTACCTCGGCTTCCGCCTTGCCCTGCCTTCAGTTCGGTAAGTGTTGTCCGGTTCCTCCTCCGAGTACCAGTACAGGTAGAGAGCGGAAGGGAAGAAGAAACATGGGCGTGGTGAGCGGATGCGAACCCGAGCGGAGCGAGAGACCTTGTTTCTTCTGACCGGAGCGATCCGGCTGGCCGCTGCCGAAATCAATGTAGCGGCGGCCTTTAGGCCGCCATAAAATGGAAACCTAAAGGTTTCCGCTACACCGGCCTTACACATTTTGTGAGAACAATCGCCAATTGACGGCCCTATGTAGCGGAGACCTTCAGGTCTCCAAATATGGAAGCTTCAGGCTTTCGCAACGTGGGCCGTGCAAGCATGGCAAATCCGTTTAGACAAGCATATATTAAGGCTCATACATGCTAGAAATGGGGACGGGCCAAGCTAACTAACTATAAACATGAAATATAAATACAAATTCACCCCTCATATTGGTGCTATATTGCACTTTTAGGGGTCAAAAACAGCATTATAGCGATGGCAAGAACAAAAAGGCACTACATGGCGGGATGGCACCACCCAATGTAGCGGAGGTCTTTAGACCTCCAGAACAGGGGCACAAGCCCGGAAAAATAATTCTGCTTTTGCATTGATTTTTTTAATAAAGCGAGTATATTTATGTCTATATTAAAAAAATCGCGATTTTTTTAAGGTGGCAATTAAAATGACGGATTATATTCATCGATATATTGAAAAAAGCGTTGCACACGATTTAAAACGCAAGATGGTGTTCATCGGGGGGCCGCGTCAATCCGGCAAAACCACCCTGGCTAAACAGCTGTGCCGGGCAGAAGGCCTTGATCCCGGAAAACGATACCTGAACTGGGATGCGTTAAAAGATCGGGAAAGCATCATGCGGGAGCAGTTCCCCTCCGGGCAGGGCCTGCTGATTCTTGATGAGGTCCATAAATATTCCCGATGGCGGCAAACTGTAAAAGGACTGTATGACAAACGCGGCAACGAGCTCAATATCCTTGTGACCGGCAGCGCCCGCCTGGATTATTACCGCAGGGGCGGGGACTCGCTCCAGGGCCGGTATCATTTTTATCGTCTGTTCCCGTTAAGCTTAAAAGAAACAGGGGACTGCAGTGTCAAAACGGTAAATGACCTGTTGATATACGGCGGTTTTCCGGAACCTTTTTTAAGCCAGTCTGAAAAAGAGGCCCGGCGATGGAGCCGGGAATACCGGACCCGGATCATACATGAAGATTTGATTGACCTTGAAAATGTCAGGGATTTGGGCCTGGTTGAACGGATGGCCCTTCGATTGCCGGAGCTGGTGGGTTCGCCCCTTTCAATTAACAGCTTAAGAGAAGACTTAAACGTCTCCCATCAGGCTGTATCACGATGGGTCCAGATTCTTGAAAATCTGTATATGATTTTCAGGATATATCCGTTTGGGGCGCCGAAAATCCGTGCGGTTAAAAAAGAGGCCAAGCATTATCATTTGGACTGGACGGTTGTTGATGATCCCGGGGCTCGGTTTGAAAACCTGATGGCCTGTCACCTGTTAAAATGGGTTTGTTTTTTACAGGACACCGAGGGCCGGGACATGGAGCTTCGATTTTTCAGGGATATTGACAGGCGGGAGGTTGATTTTGTTTTAATGGAAAAGGGCCGGCCTTTTCATTTTATCGAATGCAAACGTTCCATGGATAAACAGCCGTCCCGGTACCTCAAATATTTAAAGGCAAGGTTTCCCAATGTAAAGGCGTCCCAGGTGTCTTTGGCCGACGGGCCGGATGTAATCACAAAAGAGGATATCCGGATGTGTCCGGCTCATATTTTTCTGAAAGAATTGGTATGAGAACCCCTTGAATTTTATGGCACGCCTGGAGGGATTCGAACCCCCGACCTACGGATTAGAAGTCCGTTGCTCTATCCAGCTGAGCTACAGGCGCAAAGTTTCAAGTTTTTTTTTCAGGTAACATGATTTGTATTTTTTGTCCATATCAAATATAATTAATGATTGTCTTATGATATTTTAAATTATATTAAATAAATTTTATGTTTCATTGCCGGATAACATTATAATAATTGGATAACATAATAATAAATTTACGGGTTGCAAGTAATGGATGATTCGCAGAAAAAGTCTGACGTCCCCGATGAAGATGGCGAAAAAATGGAGATAGATAATATTGCAAAAAACATCGCCGGGGCAAAATCAAAAGCATCCGGCGGAGCGGGGCGGAGCCTTGTTGAATATGATCCCCTGCAACGATATTTGGCTGAAATCAATCAATATCGTCTGCTTACAAGGGCGGAGGAGATAGAGCTTGGCAAACGGATCACAGAACACGGTGATACGGAAGCGGCTTTTAAAATGGCCACGTCCAATTTGAGACTGGTTGTCAAGATCGCTTTGGAATTTCAAAGAATATGGATGCAGAATCTGCTGGATTTGATTCAGGAGGGCAATATCGGACTCATGCGTGCGGTTCAGAAATTTGATCCGTATAAGGATGTTAAATTTTCCTATTATGCGGCGTTCTGGATAAAAGCGTACATTTTAAAATTTATCATGGACAATTGGCGGCTGGTAAAAATTGGAACCACCCAGGGACAGAGGAAACTTTTTTTTAAGCTCAAAAAGGAAAAACAGAAATTAATTGACGAAGGATTTGTCCCTCACACGAAACTGCTTTCAGACAGATTGGGTGTTTCCGAAAAAGAAGTCATGGAAATGGATCAGCGGCTTGATGGGTGGGATGTTTCCCTGGACGCACCGTTAAAAGAAGATTCAAATACAGAAAGGGGCGAATTTTTAAGTTCCGGAGCAACGTCGATTGAGAGTCAGATGGCTAAAAAAGAGATTGAAACGCTTTTAAAGGAAAAAGTGGCCAAGTTCAGAAAGCAGCTGACTGACCGGGAGCTTGAGATATTTGACAAACGGATATTTACGGACACCCCCTTAACATTGCAGGATATCGGTGATAAATACAGTGTTTCAAGGGAGAGGGTCCGTCAGCTTGAAAAAAATATCATAAAAAAGATGAAAGGTTTTTTTAAAGGCGAGATCCCGGATTTTGATTTATATGATTAGAGGCATTGTTATAAATATATTGGCGGTATGGAGTAGCGCATTAAAATGAAAAAAATAATTGTGGTATTGACTGTTTTAACGTGGATTATATTTTTGACCGCAGGCTGTGGCTTAAAAGGAAAAAAGTCTGTTTTTTCCGGGGATAGCACCGGCGGCGGTGAATTGCTTGGCCTCGACAATTTTCATATGGCAGACCCGGTTTCTGGCAGTGATAAAATATCAGACAATAACAGGGGGGTTCGATCAGAAAACAATTATTATCTGTTTTTAGAATCACAGATCCAGAAACGGCGCGGAAAGTTAAATAAAGCGATAAGCTTCTTAAAACAAGCCATTGAACAGGACACGGAATCGTTGTTTTTGAAAAAGGAGCTGGCATTTTTGTATATTCACGCAAAAGAAAATGAAAATGCCTTAATTGTCGTTGAGGAAATCCTTAAAAAGGATCCTGATTCGATTGATGTGCTTATTATGGATGCCACGATAAAAAAGATGCTGGACAAGGATGAGGACGTCAAAGGGATCTATGAAAAGGTGATTGCCATTGATCCGGAAAGGGAAAATATCTATCAGATATTGGGAAAAATGTATTTTACGGAAGGGGATATGGATAATGCGCTTCGGGTATATGAAAAAATGATCGACCATTTTCCCGACAATTATGTGGGATATTACTATATGGGAGAAATTTATGGGGTTAAAAAGGATTATGATAAGGCGGAAGCCCTTTTTTTAAAAGTCCTTGAATTGTATCCCCAGTTGAATGAAGCCCGTTTTGAACTGATTAAATTATATCGTCTGACCAAAGAAGAGGATAAGATAATTCAAATATATGAGACAATTTTTGACCAGTCCCCTGATAATATTGTCGCTGCAATTGAGTTGAGCCTTTTATATTATAAAAACAACCAGGTTGATGCATCTGAAAAGCTGTTAAAGGATCTGGGGGAACAAAGTCTGGATAATGCCAATGTCGTCGCAGCGGTTATTCAGAGCCTGGTGATGCAAAAGCGCATTGATGATGCGATTATTGTTCTTAAAGGGATGGCAAAAGGGGCCCCTGAAAGCTCTGAAATTAATTATGCCGTGGCCATTACTTATTTTGAAAAAGAGGATTTTGATTCTGCTCTTAAATATTTTCAATCTGTGAAAACCGACACCCGGTTTTATCAAAATTCCGTGATCCATATGGCCATAATTTACTACAAACGTAAAGACATTGATAAGGGGATTGAAGTGTTAAAGGAAGCCCTGATCAAAGTCCCTGAGGCGGCCAGGCCGGAAATAATTCCCTATTTGAGTTCATTTTACAAGGAAAAAGGGATGCTTGACGAGGCAATCTCCGTCATTAAGCAAGGGCTTGAGATTGAGCCCGCAGCCATTGAGTTGCTGTTTGAACTCGGCGTCATATATGACCAGCAGGGGGATGCGGATGCGGCAATTAAACAGATGAAAGCAGTGATCAATCTTGAGCCTGAGCATGCCGACGCGTTGAATTATCTTGGTTATACATATGCGGATCAGGGCATAAATCTTGATGAGGCGGAGCGTTTGATAAATAAGGCGCTGGAACATAAGCCGGATAATGGTTATATCATAGACAGTCTGGGTTGGGTATATTATAAAAAAGGCCTTTTTGAAAAAGCGCAGGCGTACCTTGAGAGAGCTGTCACGCTGATACCGGATGATCCGGTTGTGCTGGAACATCTTGGAGATATTTATTTAAAGCTAAATGAGCGAAAAAAAGCGCTGGATTATTATGAGCGTTCCCTTTTGGGGAAGAAAAAAGATAAGTCGGCCATTGAAAAAAAAATTGAGCAGCTTAAACAAGAGGGCCTGTAATTTTTATGAAAGCCAAAGCATTTCTTGTCTTTCTTCTTTTTTTCTTTTTTATGCCCGCTTGCGCAAATCATGTCAGAAAAGACACGGTTTGTGTCCCTCCTGATAGTGTTTCAAATGCAGTTTCACTTCTTGCAACCATCAATCAGAGAAATAAATCGCTTCGTTCTGTCAAAGGGATCGGTAAAATTAAATTATGGGGAGAAAATGGGGTGCAGGTGTCCCGTCTGGCATGGCTGGGCTCCTCTGACGGCCGGCTCCGGGTTGAAGTTTTAGGCCTGTCCGGTCAACCGGTTGCAAAACTCATCTATGATGGGGAACGGTTTTTTTTCTTGTCACATATTGATCAGCAATTTTATCAAAAAACGTGTTTGGATCCGGACTTAAAGCCTTTGACCGGAATTGACATAAAAGTTTCCGAAATGATTTTTTTCCTTTCCGGAGGCGTCCCTATCTATGATCATGACACGGTTTCATTACAACACTTAGGCGCCGGTGAAGGCTATGTGTTGATTTTAAAAAAAAGATGGCTGTGGGAGGTTGAAAAGATTTTTCTTGATGAATCCCTTTCCGTTGTTAACAAGGTTGAAGCCTATAACTGGAGCGGGTTATTATATTGCGCAGTTTTAGAACAAACCCGTAAGATCAATAACCATTCCATCCCATTTAATATCGTCATATCAACCGATTCCAAAGAAGGATTCAGTATTGCCGCAGACAGATGCTGGGCTGACATTACGGTTTTACCGGAAATGTTTTTGATCGATCCAATCCAATCATTGTCCGGTTTAGCCCCATGAAACAGTCAGGCAAGGCAATTGCATTGGAAGTCCGGTTATGACATTCCTCATGGAGAAGATGATTGACAATGAAGAAATATAGGGATGATCTTGAAACCCTGCGATCACTTTTAAATCAGCGGGAAGCCGATGAGCTGAGTCCGGGGGCCGTTAAAAGCAGTGAAGGTGTGCGTAAATATCCTTTAAATAAAAAGGATCACCTGAAAGATGATTACCGGCAGAATTTTTCGATTGATGTTGATCGCATTCTCCATTCCCTGGCCTATACGCGTTATTTTGACAAAACTCAGGTTTTTTATCTGATAAAAAATGATCATATTACCCATAGAATGCTGCACGTCCAGCTTGTTTCCAAAGTTGCCCGCACCATCGGTCGGTTTCTTAAGCTAAATGAAGATCTTATAGAAGCAATTGCCATTGGCCATGATATCGGTCATGCCCCTTTCGGCCATGACGGCGAAAAAATTTTATCGGAATTATGCAGTCAACATAATATCGGTCAGTTTCATCACAGTGTTCAGAGCGTCCAGTTTTTGGAAAAAGTGGAACGCAAAGGCAAAGGATGGAATTTATGTCTCCAGACACTTGACGGGATCCTATGCCATGATGGTGAAATTCATAATCGAATACTGACACCGGTTTCCGGGAAAAACTTTGGCGACATCGAAAATGAAATAAAAGAAAAAAAATCCGGAAACACCGCCGGTCTGGTTCCCATGTCCCTTGAAGGGTGCGTGGTGCGATTATCAGATACCGTGAGTTATATCGGAAGAGACATTGAAGACGCCATACGTTTAAATATCATAAGACGCTCGGAACTGCCCAGCCAAAGTGTTTCTGTCTTGGGGGATACAAACGGCTCCATTGTCTATTGCCTGGTGACGGATATTATTGTTAACAGTCATGAAAAGCCGTATATCTCTTTTTCTCCGGAGGTCTCAGGCGCATTAAAGCTGATGAAAGAATTCAATTATGAACGGATATATAACAACCCGAAGATCAAAAAGGATTTTAATGCTATACGGGAACTTTTTTTCCGGATGTTTGACAGATTGCTGGCAGATATACGCACACAAAATCTGTTGTCACCGATTTTTAAAAATTTTATTGACGGCATGGCAGATGAATACCTGCAAAATCATCAGCCGGAAGAAATTGTGAGGGATTTCATAGCCGGCATGACCGACCGATATTTTTTAAGCCAATCGCCGGAAAAGTTAAGGCCGTCAATAAGGGTCATCTGACTGAACCGGGAAATCCGAAATCAGGGCTGAATCGATATTTTTAAAAAAAAATTATACGCGGTTGTATTGTATATCAATGTATCAGGAAAGATCATATCGCAATTTAGTTAAAAGTGACCACCTGGTGTCATTTGAAGTTTCGGTCAAAGAAACGGATCTGCATGTTTGTGCTCAAAAATGCCTTGAAGATGAGGCAAAAGAATCGGTGTTAAAGCATAGAGGGTTTATTGAATCATATATTAAAGATTATCCTGATTTTTATAAAACACTTGTTCCCTGGCATGTCAAAGACCTTGCTCCACAGATTGTCAGGGATATGTCCAATGCCGGAATCCGTGCCAATGTGGGGCCCATGGCTGCCGTGGCCGGTGCGGTCGCATCGCGCGTCGGCAGAGATCTGCTTAACTATTCAAATGAGGTTATTGTGGAGAACGGCGGCGATGTTTTTATAAAGTTAAACTGTCCGTTTACCTACACGATTCATGCCGGGAAATCACCATTAAACCGGCGTTTTGGTATTCATCTGGATCCATGTGGAAAATCGATTGGTGTTTGCACATCATCGGCGACGATCGGGCACTCTTTAAGCATGGGGTGTGCGGATGCAGTGTGCGTTGTTTCAAGATCCTGCGCAACGGCAGACGCTGCGGCCACGTCTATTTGCAATCATGTCGGTTCTGAAGTACAAATCACACAGGCTATTGACCTTGGTAAGCAGATTAAGGAAGTTCTAGGAATTGTTGTGATTGCGGGTAAGAAAATCGGGCTGTGGGGGAATGTGGAGGTTGTCCCGATTAGTAATAAGGATTGATGGCTTGGTAAAAAATGGTTGAGTTTTTTTGTAAAAAAAGTATTTATTAGTATTTACATGGGGTTTTTTTTTCAGGTATTACATGGCGGCATCAGAAACTAAGGAGATTCACATGAAAAAGGTAAAAAGATTTTTAATTTGGTTGACTGTACTTTTAATTTCCTTCGGATTCGTTGCATATCAGAATGAGGAATTTCTTTTTGAAAAAGAACACATCGGGCTTGATTTTTATTTCGATTTTGCCAAATTTCAAACCCCCGATCTGCCGATTGCAGTTTTTTTTGTAATTCTTTTTTTTGCAGGGCTGCTCATCGCATATTTTGCCAGTCTTTCTGAAAAATATGTTGACAGGAAAAATATTCGCCGGCTGACGGATGAAGTCGATATGGCAAGAAAGAAAGTTTCTGAATTGGAAACCAAGCTTGCATCCGCACAAGCCACTCATGTAGCAAATAATTCAGCATTATCCTCCGGCCCGGCAGATGTGCCTGAATTATAACTATAGCAAAA
>JAOZOL010000006.1:9767-14110 GCA_029933295.1 Desulfobacterales bacterium
AAGATTCTTTGTCCATGACGCAGACCAAAATAACCCCCATGATCAAGCAGTATGTGTCAATCAAGGAACAGTATCTGGATTATATCCTGTTCTACCGGATGGGGGATTTCTATGAAATGTTTTTTGAAGATGCAAAAACAGCATCCCGTGAGCTTGAAATCACGTTAACGGCAAGAAATAAAAAAGATGATGCTGCGGTTCCCATGTGCGGGTTTCCCGTCAAGGCGGCAGACGGCTATGTCGCCCGTCTTATCGAAAAAGGGTATAAAGTCGCTATTTGTGAACAGACTGAAGACCCGGCAAAGGCAAAAGGGCTTGTCAAAAGGGAAGTGGTCCGCGTGATTACCCCCGGCATGGTCATTAATGACGAGCTTCTGGATGAAAAAACAAACAATTTTATACTGGCGGTTACCCGTCATAATAACAATTTCGGACTCTCCTGTCTTGATCTGTCCACCGGCGCTTTCCGGGTTGCGGAAACTGATTTTTTTGAAAAGATTTTTGAAGAAACGCATCGAATAGCTCCCAATGAGATTGTCCTGCCCGAATCTTTAAAAAACGATCCTGTTTTTTCTTCGTACCTTAATGTATTTAACGAAAAATTAATAACCTTTCTTTCAGACCGCGTGTTTGCACTCAGGGATGCTAAAAATCGTCTTCTTGAACAATTTAACACCAGAAGTCTTGAGGGGTTTGGATGTGAAAATTTAAACGCCGGTATTTGTGCGGCCGGTGCCCTTGTTTTTTATATTCGTGAAGCCCAGAAACAGGAAATCACCCATTTAAAGGGGCTGGAAACATATACATTTGATGCGTATCTGTTAATAGATGAAATCAGTTTCCGCAATCTTGAGTTGATGAAGAACTTAAGAACCGGGGCAAGACATGGTACGCTGTTAAATGTGATTGATACGACCGTAACTTCCATGGGCGGAAGACTTTTAAAAATATGGCTTAGATACCCGCTTATGGATTTAGATGAAATCCAGGCCAGACTGGATGCGGTCGCAGAAGCAAAAAACAACATGGCAATTCGCAAAGACATACGGGAATGTTTAAAAACAGTTTCTGATCTTGAGCGGTTGGCCGGCAGGATTTCCATGGGATATTCAACGGCCAGGGATTTGATCGCTTTAAAAAATTCAATTTTCGCTTTGCCGGTGCTTATGGAAAGCCTCAGGCCATTCAGTGCCGACCTGTTTTGCGAAGATGATACAATCCTTGAGCCGTTAAAAGGGATAGGAAAATTAATAGATGACGCCATAGTTGATGATCCGCCCCCGACCATTAATGAGGGGGGCATTATCAGGCGCGGGTATAATCCTGAATTAGACAAATTAATCGACATATCACGAAACGGGAAAACATGGCTGGCCGAGCTGGAAAAAAAAGAAAAAGAGGCGACCGGCATCAACTCTCTTAAAGTAAGATATAATAAAGTTTTCGGCTACTATATCGAGGTGTCCAAGGCTAATCTAAAGTCAGTGCCGGCGCATTATATCAGAAAACAAACCCTGGTGAACGCAGAACGGTACATCACCGAAGATCTTAAAGTTTTTGAGGCCCAGGTGTTAAACGCTGAGGATAAACGGGCGACGTTGGAATATGAGTTGTTTGACGAAATCAGGAAGCGTATTGTTGAAATAAATTCGGAAATTATGACAGCAGCGCAATTTGTCGCACGCATAGACTGCCTTATGTGTCTTGCTGAGGTTGCCGATTTAAATGATTATGTCAGGCCCAAAATCAATACTGACGGAGTGATTCATATTGAAGAAGGGCGTCATCCGGTGGTAGAAAAATTGATAACCGGTGAACGGTTTGTTCCCAATAATGTTCATATGGACAACAATGATCATCAGATTTTGATTATTACCGGCCCGAATATGGCCGGGAAATCCACGGTATTGCGGCAGGTGGCCTTGATTGCCCTCATGGCGCAGATGGGATCATTTGTGCCCGCCGGCTATGCGTCGCTGTCTGTCATTGATAGAATTTTTACGCGTGTGGGTGCCCTTGATAACCTGTCCCAGGGGCAGAGTACCTTTATGGTGGAAATGGAAGAAACAGCAAATATCATCAATAATTCATCCCCGGACAGTCTGGTGATCATGGATGAAATCGGCCGCGGGACAAGCACCTTTGACGGTTTGAGTATTGCATGGGCGGTGGCCGAATTTTTGCATGACATTCGAGGAGCGGGGGTGAAAACCCTGTTTGCGACCCATTATCATGAATTAACCGGGCTTTCCGGTATTAAACATCGGGTAAAAAATTTCAATATTGCCGTTAAGGAATGGAATGATGAAATAATTTTTCTCCATAAAATTGTTGAAGGCGGCACCAATCGCAGTTATGGAATTCAGGTGGCCCGCCTGGCGGGATTGCCTGAAAAAGTCATTAAACGGGCTAAAAAAATTCTTTCAAATATTGAATTTACCGGACATGTTTTAGGGAAACCGGATGAAAGCAGCGGGCAAAAAACGGTGTCAAAAACAGGGCAGGTTCAGCTCAGTCTTTTTAGAACGCCGGAGCAGGTGATTATGGAGAGATTGAGAAAAGTCAATATTGCATCCATGACGCCCCTTGAGGCGTTAAATTATTTAAGTGAACTTAAGGAAAAAGCAGTTGACGGGTCGGTCCATAAGGACGTGGTGAAAGTTTGCTAAATGTTGAATAAAAAAATTGTCATCCCCATATTGATTTGCTGTTCCGTGGCGGTTTTATGGTCGTGCGTGTCATCCGGTTCGACCCCGCGGCATCTTTTTATTCAGGCGGAAACATGTTACAAAGCGCTTCGAAACAGCTCTGAAAAACAAAAATACCGCAGTTATTGGCTTGGGTGTATCCACAAGTTTGAGGCAGTGTATCAGCAAAATCAATCCGGTCCGTGGGCGGCCGCCGGCTTATATAATATGGGGCGGCTGTATGCGGATTTATACAAACATTCTTTTAAGCAGGGAGATCGCGACAAAGCAAAAGAATTGTTTGAGAAGGTTGTCGAAAAATATCCGGACAGCGCCTATTGTCAAAAGGCAAAAGCAGAACTTCAAAGCGATATAAAATCGCTGATTCTCAATAGTAAAAGCACACTTGCGAAAAAATCATCGCAAAAAAAGGTGGCCGTGGGCCCCAAAAAGATTCAACAGGTAAAGAGTAAACCGGTAAAAAATCAAAAAGGCAAACAATCGGAAATTGCAATAATAACCGGCATCCGGTATTGGTCTAACCCTGAATATACCCGTGTTGTTATTGACGCTGACAGAGAAACCTCTTTTCAAAATAATCTATTAAAGAAAGATCCTTCGGTCGATAAACTTCATCAGCGTCTCTATATTGATCTTAAAAACAGCCGGTTGGGAGATGTCAAGAAAACGATTCCGATCAATGACAGCCTGCTTAAAACAGCCCGGGCAGGACAATACAATAGAAATACGGTGCGCGTTGTTATTGATATCAAATCTTTTGAAGATTATAATGTTTTTTCCCTTAAAAATCCGTTTCGAATTGTAATTGATGTCCGCGGTAAATCAGTGAAAAAGGCTGTCGTTTCTAAGGGAGGGACGCCCGGAACCGCTTCAATCGCCAGGCAACTGGCATTGGGGGTGCATCGAATCATTATTGATCCCGGGCACGGTGGAAAGGATTATGGCGCTCCGGGTTATTTTAAAGGTGTTCACGAGAAAACGGTTGTGTTGCAAATTGCAAAACGCCTTGCTGAAAAAATTAAACGCGATCTTGGATGTGATGCCTTTCTTACGAGAAGTAGCGACAAATACCTGGCACTTGAAGAGAGAACGGCAATTGCTAACACAAAGAGAGCCGATCTGTTTATCTCCATTCATGCGAATGCATCACGAAACAAGCGGGCTTCGGGCATTGAAACCTATTTTTTGAATTTAACAACCGATGATGAATCCATTTCCGTGGCAGCCAGGGAGAACGCCACATCGGAAAAAAATATCAGCGAACTCCAGACAATTTTAAATGATTTGATGCGAAACGCCAAGATAAATGAATCCAGTCGCCTGGCAGCATCGGTCCAGCGTTCACTATTCAAAAGTATCAGCAAAAAATATAATCGTGTTCGTAATAAAGGGGTTAAACGCGCGCCGTTTTATGTGCTTATCGGGGCCCACATGCCTGCAATTTTGATTGAAACGTCATTTATAAGCAATAAAACGGAATGCCGCCGTTTAACGGACAAAAAGTATCAGGAAACATTGTGTGACGGGATAGTAAATGGTATACGAGAATACATGGAAGAGATACGACCCGCAGCATATATTCAAATGCCGTTAGAAAAAAATCGTGGAAGCTGAAAGGTTTACTTAAAAAAGACG
>JAOZOL010000006.1:14210-27346 GCA_029933295.1 Desulfobacterales bacterium
TCAAATGCCGTTAGAAAAAAATCGTGGAAGCTGAAAGGTTTACTTAAAAAAGACGAACGTCGAACGTCGACCAAAAACCAATACTAATTCGCATGACGAATGATGAGAATATTTTTAAGGAAAACAAAAGAAATTAAATTATGGAGCGAAGCGACAGCATTATTCGATGTTCAATGTTGGACGTTCGATGTTCGACGTTCATTTTTCAAAATAATCCTATGCGGCATAAATGTAACCAGTGAATGTTCATAAAACAACTTAGAACCTATGGTGGGCCTGGTCTTGGTTAGAGGATATAGAGTATTTTTTTTCTGCCCCGTTTCCGGAGGCGCAGATTTTTGTAAGTTTAATTAAATATTTGGATAGAGTAATGAATAACATACAATCAATTTCCGTGTTTGACGGGCGATACAGCAGGTATACCAGTGAATTAAAGGATATATTTTCAGAATACGGGCTGATAAAACACCGCGTGTTTGTTGAGATCCAGTGGCTCAAATTTCTGTTTAATGAGTTGAATCTCGAAAATGTAAAACAATCGGATTTAAATCGCCTTGATTCGATTGCGTCTGAGTTTGATCCGGAAACGGCGCTGCGCATTAAAGAAATTGAAAAAGAGACAAACCATGATGTAAAGGCGGTTGAATATTATATCAAACAGGAACTTTCGGACATGGGCCTGGGGCATCTGTCCGAGTGGGTGCATTTCGCCTGTACGTCTGATGATATCAACAATACATCCTATGCGTTGATGATAAGTGCCGGCAGAAAGATCATTGTAAAAGAGCTGGCAGCGGTTCTTGAAAAAATTGAATCAATGGCAAAACAATACAAAGGTGTCCCGATGATATCAAGGACACACGGACAACCGGCCACTCCGACTACCGTTGGAAAGGAATTTGTTAATTTCGCCTGGCGGCTGCGCCTGGAATTAACAAATTTTCAGGTGGCATATATACATGCGAAAATGAACGGGGCAAGCGGCAACTTTAATGCGCATTATTTTGTGTTTCCGGAAATAGACTGGATTGCGGCCGGCGAGAAATTTATTTCCAACTATCTGGGGCTGACACCGATTCTGTATACAACACAGATAAATCCGAATAATTATATTGCAGAAATGCTCCATAATCTTATCCGCATTTCATCCACCCTTATCGATTTTGACCGGGATATGTGGGGATATATTTCTTTGGGTTATTTTAAACAAAAAGCCATTGCCGGGGAAGTCGGTTCATCGACCATGCCCCATAAGGTCAATCCCATTGATTTTGAAAACAGTGAGGGGAATATGGGGATGGCGATTTCCCTGATGGAACATCTGGCTGTGAAGCTGCTTAATTCAAGATTCCAAAGAGATCTGACCGATAGTACGGTGCTTCGTAACCTGGGGGCGGTGTGGGGATATTTGTTGATCGGGTTAAAAAGCACGATGAAAGGATTAAACAAACTTTTGATCAATAAAACGGCGTTGGAAAAGGATATTAAAGCCAATCCGGAACTCCTGGCTGAGGCCATTCAAACCGCCATGCGGGTATATAAAGAAAAAAATCCCTATGAAAAGTTAAAAAAACTGACCCGTGCAAGGCGTGTGACGGCAAATGATATCAGCAAGTTTGTTGACGGACTTGAAAAAGTGCCGGATGCTTTCAAGCAGCGCATGAAAAATTTAACCGTAAGCGATTATACCGGTCTTGCTGAAAATCTTGTGGAGCATTATTTAAGTAAAATTTAAAGATTGTTGTAGACTTTTATATCAACAACACATATTGTTAAAAAATTCACATTCTTTATTGCAGTATAAAATTAGAATATTCTATAAAATAAACAGGCTATGCCGGTAATTGGTTTTAATACCCCATTGTCGGACGGATTTTAAGACGTTCAGCGTTAAAATATGACCAACCCTTTTTTTTTATTTGATTAAACAGCTTAAATAAGGTAAAGGTGAATAACGTTTTTTTTTAAAACATTGGTTTTTTGTTTCAACATATGAATTTATTTTGAAACGATTCAGATAAGAAGTGATAAATCGATTTTGAAAGGGTGAAATTAAATGGATTTTACGATTGAATTTGATAAGCAGCAGATTGAATCAATTGAGAATATTCTTCAGGAAGAACTCATTGATTTAGGTGTCCAGAGTGTTATTTTAATGGACCTGGCCGGAAACGTGATCGTTAATCTTGAAAACGGCGATTCAAGCCATGATGTGTATTCGCTGGCAGCACTTGCTGCCGGGAATTACGGGGCTGTCAGTGCAATGGCGAACATCATAGGCGAACAGGAATTTTCTCTTCTTTTCCACAAAGGCGAGGAGGAGAGTATCCATTTCAGCAAGGTCGTTGAAGATTTGTTGTTGCTGACCATTTTCAATAAAAATGTGTCTCTGGGCTTCCTGCGGTTAAAAGTGGCGGAAGCGATTAAAAGAATTCAAGTTTTGATCTAATCAGGTTTTACATGCCATGTATGTTGGGGCCGATGCCATACATCGTGAAAGGCTGATTTTATTTGCAGATGTTTATAATGTCCGATAACCTTAAGAATTTTAACTTAATATACTGGAGGTAGTTCTTTTGGCTTTAATTAATCCGAAGAAGAAGGAGGTTCAGGTAAAAATAGTATATTATGGTCCGGGCCGAGGCGGGAAGACAACCAATCTTGAGTATATAAATAAAAAATTTAAAAAACGGATTCAAAATGAAATGGTGACGGTCAAAACCTACGGTGACCGGACCCTTTTTTTTGACTTTCTGCCGTTTGATATCGGAGAGATAAAGGGCCATAGCATTAAGGTCCAGTTATATACCGTTCCCGGGCAGGTTAAATACAACGCCACAAGACGTTTGGTTTTAAGGGGGGTGGACGGTCTGGTTTTTGTGGCGGATTCAATGGATTTAAGGCGGGAAATGAACATTCGTTCCCTGCAGAACCTCAAAGAAAATCTTGAAACATTCAACAAGAATATTTTCAATATACCTCTGGTTTTGCAATATAACAAACGCGATTTAGCAGAAGAGGGTATTCCGATTCTATCAGTCGATACACTTCAGCGGGATATGAACAGTCGTTTGAGGGCACCGGCTTTTCCGGCCAGTGCTGTTAAAGGGGAGAATGTTGCTGCAACAATGAAAAAAATTATTGCTTTAACGGTAGGCTCTTTGAGGAAGAAACTTGAATAGGAGGGTAACGCATTGACTAAGAAGGATGAAGATGGCAGCCTAAATGCTGAGGTTTCAAGTCGATTGGACGAATTGTTCGGGGATGATGACTCCGAAACATCGGCGATGCCTGTTGAATCTTCCGGGGAAAGCATCTCAAGTGCGCCGGATACGCGAGGAAAAAAATTGACGGCAGCAGATGTCGGCAATGGTGTTGACGGTGATGATGCGGATTCTCCGGTTAAGGTTTTAAAAGCTCTGGTGTTTTCCATTGATTGGGAAATTACCGATGAAAACATGGTTGATTTTCTAAAGGAAACAAAGCGTCTTGCAAAGATGTACCGCAAAGATAAGGTACTGTCCATTTTTCTGAAACTTCATGAATCCATTGGAAAATATATTAAGGCAAAAAAAGTCCGGGCGCACCCGGATTCATTTAAGCTTATCGCGTCGGTTTTTAAAAATTTTGAAAAGGTGTTATCAACTCCCGGAATTACAGAAGTTCAGAAGAAAAAGCTGCTTTCAGCCGAGGTTAAAAAATTCAAAGCTTTCAAGCAGCGCGTAATCTTAAGAGAAGAGGCGCTGGAACCGGCTGAAACGGAAAAAATGGAAATACGGGTGATTGAGGAGGTTGCCCCGGAGGTGCCTGTTGCTAACAAAGCGACCCCCCCGGTCTCTTTGCCTCTGGAATCCAAAGAAGCTGTTGAATATATTTTGTCTGAACTTAAAAAGACGATTAAAACCGAATTTCATACGCTGCGGCAGATCATCAAAAATCTTGGGGCATAGGGCTAACCCTATTGATGATACGTACTTTTCGTACTTTGAAGAAACGAAGGATGCAGCGCAACACAGAATTTAGCCTTTTTACGAAGCCATCAAAGATGATGGTTCGATAGTCTTTGGTGAGAAAACATAAACAATCGAAAAAAAGTGAATACGATTATTCGGAGGCTGAGCTATGAATGTTTTCGCCGGTGATATTTCAAGATTGGTTCTTAAACGGACTGTGAGGGCTGATTTAGGTGAGGTCTCACTTGACAGTTTGATGTTGCAGGTTTTGATGGAACTTGACGGTAACAAGACGCTCGGTCAGGTTGCCCGTTCGTTAAATATGAATATGAAGCAGTTGAGAACAATTTTGCATCGGCTTTATAAACTTCATCTGTGTGAGACCGCCAAGGAAGCCATCCCCAAACTGAATAAAGATTTTTTTAATTATCTTTCTGCGGAATTATCACGTGCAATGGGGCCGATTGCGGATGTGGTAATTGAAGATGAGATTGCTGAAATGGGTGAAAATCAGTTAAAATTTCCCGCCCATCGCGCGGCAGAATTGGTTGATCTGTTAGCCCGTCAAGTTCTTAGAGAGGAAAGAAAAGTAGCCTTCCAACAGGTAATGGTAAAAAAATTACGTGAGTTGAAATCATAATTGAACTATTTGATTTGATAAGGGTATCCATTGTCCATACAGTTACGATATATATCTGGAACTGTCAACTTGTAACAAGGAGGAATAAGATATGACGGTTATTTGTGAAGAATGTGGGAAAGTTTATCATATTGATCCAGATAAGCTAGACCAGTATAGAGGGAAATCTGTGAAGGTTCGATGCAGTGAATGCGGTCATGTGACCCAGATTTCAAAATTGATGGAAGCATCTGAAGAACCGGCTGAAGATTATGCAATCGCAGATGTTCCCGGCATGCCGTCAACCGAAGATGATTTTGAAAACGCTGAGGAACCTGCTGCACGCCCGGAGAGAATACATGCGGAACCGGCAGATATCCGGATAGCCGGCTGGCTCGGGTTAAGGGGAAAGATGATTATCCTTTTCCTTGGTATTCCGATTTTATTGATGGCAGGAACCGTATTTTTTGCCCAGCAGCAGTTGAACCTGCTTGCCAATGAAATTACCAATGAGAGTACGGACCTGGTGCTTGAACAAGGCAAGGAACAATTGATGCAAAAGTCTCGTGATGTTGCCCTGCAATGTGAGATCTATTTACGTGCTCATCCTGATTTGCAAAGGGAAGATTTTTTTTATGACCCTGATTTCTCAGGAATTGCTGTTCAGGGAGTCGGCAAATCAGGATATACGGTTTTGCTCCAGGTACCTGAACCTGATCGCGGTCAGAACTGGACCATATGGGCGCATCCCAATCCAAATATTATAGGCATTGATGATGTCGATATGCTTAGAAAAGCATTGGGGCCCCATTTTCCTAAATTTTATGAGATTCTTACCGGTGCGCAGGGGATGAAGGAATCTGAAGGGTTTTACAGCTGGAAAGACCCGGATGGAAAAATCAGGGAAAAGTATATGGCTGTTGCTCCGATAAAGATTGAGGGTAAGCCGTTTCTTATGATGAGTACTGAATACATTGATGAATTTACGAAAAAGACGGAAACGTTGAAAGGCAAAGCAGCAAAGCTGGCTGAAGATACGACGAAGTTTCTTGTTATTATCGGTTTAGCGGGTGTGCTGTTGATGGCGTTTATTATCGTCATCTATGGCTATCGTTTGACGCGTAACATTAAATATTTGACGGAGGCTGCCGACCGGATCAGCGTTGGTGATCTTGAAGCAGAGATTGAAGTTACTTCTAAAGATGAGATCGGCAATTTGGCTGACGCAATTTCACGTATGCAGGACAGTCTGAGATTCTCCATAGAGCGGTTGAGACGAAGACGATAATTTTTGTGTTTTTTAAAAAATATTATCGAAAAAAAACAAGCAATGCGCTATGGTATAGCGCATTGCTTGTTTTGTCTAAAAGAGTTTAAGATTTAAAAGCGACATCATCAGTTTTTGAAGGAGCGATAATGATTATCATACCAAGGGAGGACCCTGCTGTTCAGGATTTAAACAGCTACTACCTTAAGATTGACAAGCTGTTGGAACATTATCAGGGTGCCCTGGGTACCGGAGGGGTATATTTTAAATCACCCACGTCGGAAGCGGTCGTGTTTTTTGATGAAGACAATCTGCTTAATAGTTTTTATAAAGATAAGAAACTAGAATTTAAAGGAAGAGCAGCGTTAGATAAAATTGTTGATATATCGTCTGTAAATAATTTTTCCGTATCCATTTATTATATTCTGCCTGAGCGTGTATATTTCTGGGCCAATTTATCGAATGCTGAAGAATTATATACTGATTTAAGCTCTGAATTTACCGATATTGAAGGTCTTATTAAAAAAATTGAAAACGAAAAACTGACGGGTTATATTGAGGTTAAATTAAATCAGAATAAAGACGGTGGGTTTTTGTTTTATTATAATGGAGAGGTGATCGGAGGCGCTTCTGCCAAAGGTGGTGGCGAACTGGATCGATCAGCAGCATATCGGGATGATTTGATTGAAAAATCAAGAGAATTCGGGGGCCGGTTTGATGTGAAAAATATTAATTTGTTAAAAATAACCCCCATTGCAAAAAAAGTGACCAAACCAACACCCAGGCCCATCCCCAGACCGGTGTCCAAACCAAAAGTTCCCGTAAAGCCGCATAAGGATATGAAACTTATTCTGGGGATGCTTGAAGGGCTTCTGTCTTTGTTGGAAACAGTGATTAAAGCAAATAAACGGATTAAAGTCGATTTTGAAACCCTGCTTAATAAAAAATTTGTCGATAAAGTTGACCAATATGATTTTTTGGACCCCTTTGCAGCGGAATTCAGATATGTAAACGGGGAGGTCATATTTACCGGCAAAGCCAGCCAGAAGGAGCTTGTAAAGGCAATTGTTGAATGTGCGAAAGAAATTGCCGTGAATCAGGGGATTGCCAAGAGTTTTACTAAATATCTTTCCCCATGGAAGAAACGCTATACCGATCAGATTATGGATTTTAATATAGAAATTTAGAATATACCGTGATGACGGTTATCGACAATGATCTGATTTTATTGATATTGCTGTAAAAAAATAAAGGGATGTCGAAATGATACCAAAGGTGCTGTTTGTTGATGATGACCCGGCATGGTTGCGTCTGATTCAAGCTGAACTGGAAGAACACACGAATTCGTTTGTCGTTGTTGTGGCTGATAGCGGGAGTGCGGCATTAGACATATTAAAAGATAACAACATTTCATTGGTCGTTTCAGATTTAAGAATGCCCGGCATGGACGGATTTGATCTTTTGGCAGCCATATTGAAAGTATATCCGGATATTCCGGTATTTATTGTTACCGCCTATGATAAACCGAAAACAAGGGAGGTTGTGTTTAAAAGCGGCGCAGCAGGGTATTTGAAAAAGCCGTTTTCCGGAGATGAGCTGGCTGAAGAAATTTTAAATACATTGCAAAAAAAATCCGAAGGGGGGAACCTTCATAATGTATCGCTGGATACCTTTTTGCAGTTGATTGAAATGGAGCAGCAGACATGTACTCTTCGTATCATTAATAAAAAACAGAACACGGGCGGTGTTATTTTTTTTAGAGACGGCGATATAATGAACGCCCGTATCGGTGATCAACAGGGGAAAGCGGCTGCCTATGAAATTTTGTCATGGTCACGAGTGTCATTGACCATTGAGCATGATTGTGTTTTTCATGATAAGAAAATTAACGGTGATCTCCAGGCCATTCTTCTTGACGCCATGCGTTCCAAAGACGAAAAAAAAGAAAACAAAAGAGTGGCTGAATCTGCTGAAAGTGAAATTCTTTTAGACGCGCCGGTTGCAGAAAAATCTGAAAAGAAATCCGGGCAGGTGAAAAAGAGTACTTTAAAGAAAGAACAAAAAGCAACTGGTGGGTTAAAAGCAAAAAAGACAAAGAAAGCGCCTGATTTTTCAAAGATGTCAGTCGTTGAAAGGGTTCGTCACAGAGTTCAAACTGAAATAGGCACCAGAAACGGATTGCTGGATATTCATATTGATCAGACATGGGACGGTTTGGTTTATAGGGCATTAGATATTGGGGAGGCTTTTAATGGCGGCCGGTTAAATGTGTTGTATGTAAATAAAGGCTCAAATGGCCAATTCGTTGTTGTGCCCGGTGAGGAGACTGCGGTTATTAAAATTGATGCGGATTCACCCCGGGACAGGATTATTGATATATTGAGCGAATAATGTGTCATATTTATTTAACAAATGAGATAAATTCATGAAAGATATATTTAATGATGTATTGGGAATAGATGGTGTGCACGGGTTGCTGTTTATTTCATATGAAGGCGCAGTGAAATTAAGTAAATTTTCGAATCGATTTAAGGATGAGGAGGAAAAACTGAGCCGGATAGACTGGACATCTTTTACAATTGAATTAACCGGTGTAAATGATGCTGAATTGCTTTATGAAAACGCCCGGCTTTATGTTAAAAAGAGCGGTTCAGGATATCTTATTGTAATTCTCGGCTATGAAGCACCGATTTCGATGGTTCGGCTCAATTGTGAAATAATGCTTCCCTCCCTTGATAAAATGAAGTCGACCGGTAGGAAGATAGGCGCACTTTTCAGGAAAAAAATTTTTTAATATTTTTTTAAATTAATCAACTGCTCAGTATAATAAAAAAAGATATTTACAATCCGCTTCATTGCTTAGATGTCGTTTTATCTTCAGACAATTCATTAATTACTGCAACTAAAGGCCTGCCCAATGAACATCATTTTTCTTGAAAAAAATTTATTAAACACCTGTTGAATTTATTTGCCGTTTTTTTTAAAGCACGTATTTTATTATTTTACAGGAGCCGATGTTATGGAAAATATCCAAACAAAAACGGATGATTATGAATCGAAATTAAAAACAGCCGAAGCATATGAAACCCATGGATTGTATGATGAAGCCCTGGGGCTGTATAAAATGGTTCTTGAATCCGCAGAACTCGATGATGACACTCGGGGATGGATCAAGCACAAAGTCAAAGAGTTGGGCAAGGAGATTGAAGAAAAAGATCTGGCTATCCCCTATGATTTTTCATCTGACAAAGTAACGCCGGTTAATTTGGGGCTGTCCGATGGAGAAAGCGCCGAGGAAGTCTGTGACAGCGCCATGGCATTTAAAGAGTTAGGCCTGTATCGGGAAGCCAGTTCAGAGTATCAAAAATTGTTTCAGACGGATTTTTCATTGGATGACTATCTGCCGAATTTTTTAGAATGTATGCTCGCTTTGCATGCACCCTCGCAGGTTATTTCCGAAGTCGACAATATTATCAAAGAGAATAAGCTTGACGATAAGATGGCCGCATCGATTAAGTTTGTGCTGGGCAAGGAATTGTCCAGTCGGGATTACAGGGAGATGGCAATTAAATGCTATCAGGCAGTTCAGAAAATAGATCCCATTTATCCGAAAATAAAAGAAACTATCGCATCTGTTGCACCGGATAAGCGGGTTGATTCACGATACGATTATTTATTGAAAAATGAAATCGTTAAAATAGATCAACTTCAGAAGGCTTTGTCGCTGTCCAAGAAAACAAAAAAAAGTGTTGAAAAAGTGTTGATGGAGCAATTTAAGGTCCCCAAAGAAGATATCGGCAAATCACTTTCCGCCTTTTACAATTGTCCGTTTAAAGAATTTGATGATAAAATTGAAGTGCCTTATGAATTGATCAGCAATTTAAAAAAACCTTTTTTGCTTCAGGATTTATGGGTGCCTTTGAGCTGGGATCTCGGTCATATTGAAATTTTAATTGATGATCCCAAGGATCTGAGAAAACTGGATCATGCAAAAGCCTTGTTTAATACAAACAAGTTTGTGTTCGCGGTGGGCATCAAGGAAGACATTGAAGCCATGATCAATTATTTTTTTGCGGAAGAAAAGAGCCAGAAAAAAGCGACACAGACCGGCACGTCCATGGAAGACTATGATGATATGCCGGATATTGCGTTTGAGGAGGCTGACGATGATGAGGATGAATATGAAGATGAGGCATATAATGAAGCGTCGGGCAAGATTGTCCGTCTGGTAGATCAGGTATTGATTACCGCTTTTCGCAGGGATGCGTCTGATATACATGTGGAGCCTTCCAAGGTAACAAAAAAAACAAAATTTCGTTTCAGAATTGACGGCGTTTGTCAGGATTATCTCGAAGTGCCCAATTCCTTTGCCAATGCGATTCTTTCCCGGATAAAAATTATGTCAAATCTGGATATCGCGGAAAAACGATTGCCCCAGGATGGTAAAATCAAGTTTAAACGTAAAGGCATTCCCCCGTTTGAGTTGCGGGTGGCCACGTTGCCGACGGCAGACGGACAGGAAGATGTTGTCATGCGGATTCTGGCGACAAGCGGGGCCATGAAGCTTGAGGATATGGCTTTGACGGACCGGAACCTGGCGGCCCTTGAAAAAGCGGTTACAAAACCGTATGGGTTAATCCTGTGCGTAGGCCCCACCGGGTCGGGGAAAACCACAACGCTGCATTCCGCGCTCCATCATATCAATAAACCGGAGCGTAAAATCTGGACCGCAGAGGATCCGGTGGAAATTTCTCAGCTTGGATTACGCCAGGTTGAGATAAAGAATAAAATCGGACTCGATTTTGCCCGGATCATGCGTGCTTTTTTAAGGGCAGACCCGGATGTGATCATGGTGGGTGAAATGAGGGATTACGAAACCGCCTCCATCGGAGTTGAAGCATCTTTAACCGGGCATCTGGTGTTTTCAACACTTCATACAAACAGTGCCCCTGAAACCGTAACACGGCTTTTGGATATGGGACTTAATCCATTAAATTTTTCAGATGCATTTCTTGTTGTATTGGCCCAGCGGCTTATCCGGCGCTTATGTAAAAACTGCCGAAAGGAGTATCATCCCTCACAGGAAGAATTTGATGAAATCGTAAATGATTACGGGGTTGATGATTTTAAAGAAACCGGGATTCAATATTCACCAGATTTGAAATTATACTCCCCTGTGGGGTGTGAGCAGTGCAGCGGAACCGGATATAAGGGACGGCTGGGTATTCATGAGTTAATGGATGGGTCAAAAGAGATTAAACGGATGATTAAAAAACAGGCAAGTGCTGAGGAACTTTTTATTCAGGCCAAAAAAGAAGGGATGACAACCCTGATACAGGATGGTATTTTTAAAGTGTTTAATGGCCATTCGGACATGAGCGAAGTTCGGAGGGTTTGCATTTCTTAGGGATTATGAAGAAATAAATAATCTATGTCCGCCCACCCAAAGCATACCGTTTGTTTTGTATTTTCGATATCTTATGGGATTTATTAAGATCCCTTAATGAATCGGCCGACAACCATATCTAACGGATCCTTTTATGAAAAAGTTTTTTAAGTTTTTTAAACGGACCATCCCCAAAAAACAAAAATTACCACTCAAACAAACAACTTACCAAAGAGATTTTGATCGATTTCCCATTGAATTTGAAGTCAGGGTTTCGTTTGTCGATAATAATAATCAAATACATGACCGGGCTGCGCTTAAAGATATTTCCGGCAGCGGGGCAATGTTTATCACCCGAATTCCTGAAAAGTATTTTATGGGACAAGTTTTAATGTTAACCATTTTTCTGGCCGGGACTGATGAAGTAAGCGCCTGCATGCGGGGAGAGGCTACTGTTGTGCGGATTCACCGACTTAAAACCGATGATGAAAATAAAAATATACATGAAAAGGGGATTGGTATCAAATTTAACGAACCTTTTGATTTTAAAAGGATTGGATGTTAGATTTAATGAAATTTACGCATCATGGGGGCTATAATACGATTGGCGGCAAGGCTAAGATTGCCCTGGCGTTAATGGTCGTCCTTCCTTATCTTTTTATTGCATATTTTTTAATAAATGAAGAAATTTACGCATCTGAGACAGTTATTCTGTATGCCCCGATAATGCTTTTTTCGATTTTAGTCGGCTATGCATTGTTCAGAAGAGCTGCCGACCAGATTTATATTTTGAGCAAGGAAACCGCCCGTCTGGAATCAGGTGAAAAAACAGGTTTGATTCAAATTAAAGGAGATCGTGAGATAAACGAAATTGCCGCTCATTTTAATTCCCTGCTGAGCCGTATGGATAGCGTAAACAGGAAGAATCAGGAGCAGGCGACGCAATTGATGGTATATTCAAGGGATCTTGCCCTGTCATACCAGAAAACAAAGCGGGAAGAAGAACTTAGAAACCGGTTGAGTCGTTATGTAGGCAATAACCTGGTTGAAAAATTGATGAGCTCAAAAAGTGGCGCATTGCTTGAGACGGAAAGGAGGCGGGTCACTGTCCTTTTTGCAGATATCCGGTCATTTACGATGATTGCAGAGCAGATGTCCGCCGAACAGGTGGTGCTTCTGCTGAATCAATATTTTAGCGTCATGGTGGATATTATTTTTAAAAATAATGGCCTGCTGGATAAATTCGTTGGTGACCAGTTGATTGCGGTTTTTGGCCTTGTTGAAGATTCAGGCAATGCGTCGGAGAATGCCATCCGTACAGCCATTGAAATGCAGGAAGCAACGGAAGATATGATGAGAAGAAGGGGGGCGGCCGATGAGGAATTATTTGATATCGGTATCGGTATCAATACCGGTCTGGCTATCTTAGGGAATATCGGGCCTTCAAACCGCATGGATTATACGGTTATTGGTGATTGTGTTAATGTTGCCGCCAGACTGGAAGAAATGGCCATGGGTGGTGAAATAATTATAGGGGAACAGACTTTTCTTGAAAATACCGGTGATTTTAATATAGAAAGCAGGGGAGAGGTTTATGTGAAAAATAAAATGGAACCGGTGGTCTGTTATAACGTGATAAGGAGATAGGAGTAAGATGAAAAAACTGATGAGCGTTTTGCAAATTGTGGTTTTTACATTTGGGCTGGTCGGGGTCGTTCTAATATCGGCCCCATTGCGTGCGGAGACGATTAAGGTGTTAAAAGTTCAACCGCTTATCGTTGAAAAAGGTTCTGCAAATTATTCTGTTATGGTTAAAGCCTTTGTAAAAAATTCGGGTCTTCCTGATGATATCACGGTTGAGATTAATGCCCTGGATATTAATGGATATGTCTTAAAAACGATCACTTTAAA
>JAOZOL010000429.1 GCA_029933295.1 Desulfobacterales bacterium
AAATCCGTTACACCATTAGGCCTGTTTGTAAAGTTAAAGGAAAAAAATGAAATCATATTTGCAAAAAGTCAAAGAAGCCGTTGATCTTTTAAAGAAACATATTACTATTCCACCGGATATCGGCATTATGACGGGAACCGGGCTGGGGGAAAGCCTTGAATCGCTCCAGATAACGGCAACGCTTGATTATGGTCAGATTCCCAACATGCCGCAATCAACGGTTCAAAGTCATCATGGCAGGCTGGTTATTGGAACCATCGGCGGGCGTGGCGTGATCGCCATGCAGGGCAGATTTCATCTCTATGAAGGATATTCTCCGCTGGAAGTGACTTTTCCCATACGGGTGATGCAGGCCATGGGCGTCCATACGGTGATTTTAACAAATGCTGCCGGTGGATTGAATTTAAGCTTTAAAGCCGGGGATATTATGGTTATTGCGGATCATATTAATTTAACCAATGAAAATCCGCTGGTGGGAATCAATGAAGATTCCTGGGGCACCCGGTTTCCGGATATGACATCCGTGTACGACCCCCATCTTGTAAAGCTTGTTGAAAAAGCGGCCAAAGCCCATGATATTTCTATGCGCAAAGGCATATACGTCGGGCTAAAGGGGCCGTCTCTGGAAACTTCGGCGGAAACACGATTTTTAAGATTGATCGGTGGGGATGCGGTTGGTTTTTCAACTGTGCAGGAAGCAATAGCCGCAGTCCATGGCGGAATGAAAATCATGGGCCTGTCAACGATCACCAACATTAACGACCCGGACAACCCGGTCCCGGATACGGAAGAAGCGATTATCAAGGTCGCCCAGACCGCCTCATCGAAGATCTCAGCGATTATTAAGTCAATTGTAAAGGATATGGCCGAAAAATGAATCAATATGATATTCTGATAAAAAACGGAATGATTGTCACCATGGATTCTGAGCAACGGATTATTGAAAACGGTGCGGTGGCTATTTCCGGGGATTTGATTTGTGATATGGGGCCCGACCGTGATTTTAATGACAGCCGGGCAGCCAAAGTGATTGACGCTAAAAACGGCATTGTTATGCCGGGGTTGATTAACACCCATACCCATGCGTCCATGACATGTTTTCGGGGCCTTGCCGATGATCTGGATTTAATGACCTGGTTAAATGATTATATTTTTCCGGCTGAAGCAAAGTTGAATTTTGAAAAGGTGAAATCCGGCGCTTTGCTTGCGTGCGCGGAGATGATTCTTTCGGGAACAACCTGTTTTGCGGATATGTATCTGTTTGAAGATGCGGTGGCCGAAGCTGCCAGCCATGCCGGGATGCGGGCGGTTGTTGGAGAAGTTTTATATGATTTTCCGTCCCCCAGTTACGGTCCCATTGAACAAGGATTTATTTACACTCAGGAATTGATTAAAAAATGGCAAAAAGATCCATTAATCACCATTGCCGTGGAACCGCATTCACCGTACCTGTGTGATCCGGAATTGTTGTCCAGAGCTGCTGATATTTCAAAAACACATGATATCCCGTTGATTATTCATGTGGCTGAAACGCAAAATGAGGTTTCAACCATTCAAAAAGATTATGGGAACACGCCCGTTGCTCACCTTGAAAAAATTGGTGTGCTGTCACCGCGTTTGCTGGCCTGCCATTGCGTGGCGTTGACAAAACAGGATATTGACATACTGGCATCACATGATGTCAAGGTCTCCCATAATCCGGAGAGCAATATGAAGCTGGCTTCAGGCATCTCGCCGGTTCCGGAACTTATTAATGCCGGCGTCTGTGTGGGGCTTGGAACAGACGGATGTACCAGCAATAATAATATTGATATGTTTCTGGAAATGGACACAGCGGCAAAATTGCATAAAGTAAACACCATGGACCCGACGGTTATGGATGCGAAAACCGTACTTAAGATGGCCACATCAAACTCGGCAAAATCACTGGGGCTCGAAAAGATAACCGGTTCACTTGAAGCAGGTAAAAAAGCCGATTTAATAATTATTGATACCAACAAACCGCATTTAACCCCCATGTATAATGTATATTCTCACCTTGTGTATGCTGCCGGGGGAAATGATGTGGCAACGTCAATCATAAACGGCCGCCTGGTAATGGAAAACGGGGATCTGTTGACGTTAGACATTGAAAAGATTATGGCGGATGTAAACGAGATTGCCTGTGAAGTTAAGGGGACTTTTCAAAATGGATTATGAATTGATTATTACCTGAATTTTGCATGAAAA
>JAOZOL010000430.1 GCA_029933295.1 Desulfobacterales bacterium
TTGTAACGGGTTGGGGACGCCAATTAAAATACAGGGCCGTAAGTTAAACTGGCGTCCTTTTTTTATTCTCGAGTCGGGCATCACGTAAAGCAGAATTGGAGCCGCCGCTTTCCAATCTCAGGCCTCGTGAAGCTCGTAAAAGAACATTCGGCAATGGTTTCAATATTTATTAATTCACAATTCAACGGGTTGTTGCCCAAATCGAGTTGCTATCAACAAATCCAGCCTTAGTGAAATCGATGAACTTTTAAATTAAGTCGTATTCCGCATTAGCAAATACGCATAAACCCTCGAATAGTGGTTGATTAGAGTGAACGTATTTGCTAAAGTACCGGTAAATATAACTTTAGCGGAGTAGTATCATCATGATGGGTCGTCAGCCAAAAGTTCAAAATAAGCTTTTTTACACAGCAATCAATCTGGAGCAGCGTGTTCGTAAAAATCATATCCTGAGAAAAATTAAGCGCAATATTGACTTTGACTTTATTTATAATGAAGTCAAAGACACATACGGCCTTAACGGTAATGAATCCGTTGCGCCTCCTGTGATCCTAAAAATGATGCTGCTTTTGATCTTTTATAATGTGCGTTCCGAACGCGAACTGATCTTAACCATTCCTGAGCGTATAGACTGGCTGTGGTTTTTAGAATATGATATCGATGATGATATTCCCAATCACAGCGTGCTTTCAAAAGCCCGAGCCCGCTGGGGCGTTGAAGCGTTTAAAACCTTTTTTGAGCGCATCGTCTGGCAGTGTGTGCAAGCCGGCCTTGTTGACGGCAGCAAGATATTTATGGATTCGAGCATGGTGCAGGCCGATGCTTCCAATAATTCTGTGGTAAACAAAGAATCACTAAAGCGCTACCTGAATTCGAGCTATCAAATATTAGAATCACGTTTAGAGCAAGAACAGCAAACTTGCAGCAGCGATGATCATCGCAAATCCGGAGCTGCCAATAGCAAGTATGTCTCTACCACCGACCCGGATGCCTCTGTAACGCGCCGAGGAAGCGGAAAATCTACGCTTAAGTATCAAATACACCGCGGCGTCGACTCAAAGCGTGAAGTCATTACGGCCACTGAAGTGACCCCAGGTGAGGTCCATGAATCTCACCGCTTAAAATCGCTAATCGACACCCATGAAAAGAACACCGAGACAAGCGTTGAGACGGCGGTAGCCGACAGTAAATACGGGAGCATCGAAAATTATCTAACCTGCCGGGATCGAGACATCAAGGCCCATTTTTCATCGCTGGAGCAAACTCAAAAAGGTACGGGCACCAAAAAAGGTATCTTTGCCAAGGAAGCCTTCAGCTACGACGCTGTCAATGATATCTTTATCTGTCCGGCCGGGCAAATTCTCAAAAGGCGCAAGTATTATGAAAAGCGAAAACATTATGAATATAAAGCTTCACCAAAAACATGTAACAACTGCAAACTTCGAGACCAGTGTACCAAAGCCAAATCCGGTCGAACCCTCAAGCGCCATGTCAGACAAGATGATTTAGATTCTATGCTCAAGCAAGCGAACAGCTCGGAATCGAAAAAGGATATCAAAACTCGCCAGCATCTAATGGAACGCTCATTTGCGCGTGGAACCCGTTACGGATATCAACGCGCACGCTGGCGAAGGCTGTGGCGAGTTGAAATTCAGGAATACCTGACGGCGGCGATCCAAAACATTATGATTCTTGTGAAAGATGTCAAAGAGCCTGCCGCTGCATTGCAGATGCGGGTGGCGCCAAAGGCTGTTGAGCAGGCCACCTGCGGGCTACTTGATCTATTTAATCTGCTGGCGAGCAATAGCGCACGATATTGTCGCACTTTGGTGCAATCTTTCGCCTTGCCATATTGCTGAGATCATAGGCTGAGCGGGAATTAAATCTACTTTAGAAAACAAAAAATATTCATCGTAATTTTCGTTCACAAAATACAGATTTAGGCAACAGCCCGTCAAGCTTTGACCCCTCTCTTTTTTCTTGACATTATATCGATAATCGACTACGGTTATCGATATGAAGGACGAACTAAAAAAAATCACCCGGGAAATCCTGCTCAGCTTCTGGAAGGTACACATCCTGCACCACGCAAATGAAGGGCCGGTCGTTGGCCAGTGGATGCTCCGTGAACTGCAACGCCATGGCTACACGATAAGCCCCGGGACACTGTACCCCTTGCTCAACAGGCTGGAGCGTCACGGGTGGCTGCGCTCTGAAGTGGATCCCG
>JAOZOL010000007.1:0-17854 GCA_029933295.1 Desulfobacterales bacterium
CAAACCATTTTCACGGGTTTTCCTCAAATTTAAATTCAAATGCGGTTACCCTGAAAAAAAATCAGATGATCTTGATTAATTTTGATTGTTATATTAATATAAAATGTTTAAGCGTTTAAGCGTTTCAGGAATGATTAGCATGAAGTGATTTGAAAGGATGGAATAATGGGTAGTGTTACCGATAGAATCAACGCGTTGATTGAGCTGAAAAAAAAGGCAAAAGAACTGGGTGGTGAAAAAAATGTTGCAAAACATAAGGAAAAGGGAAAACTGACCGCACGGGAAAGGCTTGATGCCTTATTCGATGCCGGAACATTTACGGAAATCGATATGTTTGTTAAACACCGGTGTGTCAACTTCGGCATGGAAGACATCGAAATTCCTTCAGACGGTGTTGTTACAGGATATGGTCTTGTAGATGACAGGCCTGTTTTTGCCTATGCCCAGGATTTTACATCCAGGGCCGGATCACTGGGTGAAATGCATGCCAAAAAAATATGCAAGATTATGGACATGGCGCATAAGGCCGGTGCCCCGGTAGTCGGAATGAATGACTCAGGTGGTGCGCGTATTCAGGAAGGTGTTGATGCTCTTTATGGGTATGGTGAGATTTTTTATCGGAATTCTTTATGCTCGGGTGTTATTCCCCAGATATCCGCAATTATGGGCCCCACAGCCGGGGGGGCCGTATATTCACCTGCAATGACCGACTGGGTTTTTATGGTAAAAAAAACAAGCCATATGTTTATCACAGGGCCCCAGGTGATTAAATCGGTAACCGGCGAAGAGATTTCCTTTGAAGACCTTGGCGGTGCCATGACACATAACGAAAAAAGCGGGGTTGCCCATTTTGCATGCGAATCAGACCAGGATGCAATTAGTCGCATTAAGCAACTGATTTCATACCTTCCGTCAAATAATATGGAAGATCCGCCGGTGGTTGATATTGGTGATGATCCGAAGCGCATTGCCTCGGATCTTGATACGATTATTCCGGATGATCCCAACCAGTCCTATGATATGAAAGCGGTAATTCGTCAAATTGTTGATAACGGCGAGTTTTTTGAGCCTCATGCCCATTTTGCGAAAAATATTATTGTCTGTTTTGCCAGACTTAACGGAAAAAGTGTCGGCATTATTGCAAATCAGCCTAAAGTTATGGCAGGGTGCCTGGATATTGATGCATCGGATAAAGCCACCCGGTTTATCCGATTTTGTGATGCGTTTAATATCCCGTTGTTGACCCTGGCGGATGTCCCCGGTTATATGCCCGGAAGTGATCAGGAATGGGGTGGTATTATCCGGCATGGTGCAAAATTGTTATGGTGCTATTCTGAGGCAACTGTTCCGAAATTGCTTGTTATCGTGCGTAAAGATTACGGGGGGGCATATATTGCCATGTCATCCAAGCATCTTGGTGCTGACATCGCGTTTGCATGGCCGTCTGCTGAAATTGCCGTAATGGGGGCTGAAGGCGCGGCAAATATTATTCACCGAAAAGAGATTACGAGTGCCCAAGATCCTGCAGGCAAACGCAGGGAAAAAATAGAGCAATACCTGGAATTATTTTCAAATCCCTATTGTGCTGCAAGCCGTGGGTACATCGATGATGTGATTGTCCCCAGTGAAACGCGGATGCGGTTAATTGAAGCTCTTGAGGTGATGGCCAACAAGCGTCAAACCCTTCCGCCTAAAAAACATGGTAATATTCCTGCTTAAAAGACAATGTCATAATAGTTTTTTTTATTTAATAAAAATAAATTGAGGATGGTATCTTGGATAGAAAAAAGAAAATTGCCGCAATAACAGCGGTTGCCAATTATATTAAATCAGAACAGGAGGCGATTGCATTCTCCCAGTCCCGAATTTCTCATTTTGTTCCCGAAATTAAAGAAACAAAAGAACAATCGCCGCTGGTCATGAATTTATGGGGTATCAGCGGTCGGCAGCAACAAATGCAGATGCGATCAATGATGCAGATAAAAGCATTGCACAGATAACATTCAACGGATCAAAACAAAAATTGTAACGCCCAAGACGTTCAAAAAATTTTTATATGTCACACGATATTAATGAGGAGATTCCAATGAGTGATCATTTTAAAGTGAAGATGAAATCAATTGATGATTATGAAAACCGCCCAAAAGCTGAAAATCCGTTAAAAATTCAGGATCTCACGCTACGGGATGGCCACCAGTCCCTTTTTGCCACACGCGGGCGCACGGAAGATATGATCCCGGTTGCTGAAATGATGGATGAAATCGGATTCTGGGGTGTGGAAGTCTGGGGCGGCGCGACTTTTGACACCATGCATCGGTTTTTAAATGAAGATCCATGGCAACGGATCCGTACGTTAAAGCGATATTTCAAAAAAACGCCGTTTTCCATGCTCCTGCGCGGTCAAAACGTTGTCGGGTACCGGAATTATGCCGATGATGTGGCAAAGGCCTTTGTTGAAAAAGCGGCTGAAAACGGCATGGATATATTCCGTACCTTTGATGCGTTAAACGATTTTCGGAATTTTGAAACAGTTGTTGCAGCAATCAAAGATTGCGGCAAACACTTTCAGGGCTGCATCTGCTATTCCCTGACAGAACCGAGAATGGGAGGAGATGTATACAACCTCGATTATTATATTCAAAAAGCCAAAGATCTGGAAAAAATGTCGGCGGACAGCATTTGTATTAAAGATATGGCCGGATTGATGGCCCCCTATGATGCGTTTGAATTGATCAAGGCGTTGAAAGAAACCACCGATATACCGATTCATCTTCACAGTCACTTTACATCCGGCATGGCACCCATGACACATTTAAAAGCGGTTGAAGCCGGTGTTGACATCATAGACACCTGCATGAGCAGTTACGCGTATCGGACATCACATCCAGCCGTGGAGCCGCTTGTCATGACACTTTTAGGCACGAACCGCGATACCGGTTTTGATATTAAAGCGCTTGCCGAAATAAACAATGTTTTGGAAAAGGAAGTGCTCCCCAAATACAAATATCTTTTGGATGATTCGAAAGTTTCCATTATTGATATTAATGTCCTGCTCCACCAGACCCCTGGCGGGATGCTTTCAAATCTGGTGAATCAGTTGCGGGAAATGGATGCGCTGGATCGGATTGACGAGGTGTATGCAGAACTTCCCAAAGTAAGAAAAGATCTGGGACAGATTCCCCTTGTTACCCCGACGAGCCAGATTGTCGGTACCCAGACAGTCAATAACGTGTTGTTTGATGATGAAAATGAAAACTATAAGATGATAACTGCCCAGGTGAAAGATTTATGTTACGGCTTATACGGAAAAACAGCAGTTCCCATTAGCGCAAAACTCCAGAAAAAAGCCCTTAAAGGGTATGAGCGGGGCAAAAAGCCCATTACCTGCCGGCCCGGTGAAGTCATTGAACCGGAACTGGAAAAAGCAAAAAAAGATTTAAAAGGCCTGACCACCGACCTGGAGGATATTATTTTATATACTCTGTATCCGGTGACCGGAAAGAAATTTCTCATGTATAAATACGGCAGGGAACCTGTTCCGGATTCCATGAAGGCAAAAACCTTAGAAGATGTCAAAAAAGAAGAAGAATTGATCGCCCGCGCAAAAGCCGGTAAACTTGTTGAAAAAAATAATGAGGCGGTTCCTGAAAAAAGCGAACATACACGATCTTTTAATGTTTTTGTGGACAACGAATTTTTTAAAGTGAGTGTTGATGAACCGGACGGGCCGCCGGTTGTAACTTATGCCCAACCGCCGGCTGCTGCTCCGACAGCAATGTCTCATGGACAACTGCAACCTGTCGTACAATCTCCTGTTGTAGTTCCGCAGACACCGGTAGTTTCTGCTGCCCCGTCTGTCCCGTCCGCCCCGACACCACCCCCGGTGCCGAAACCATCTTCGTCCAAAACTGAATCAAAACCGGCTGCGTCAACAGCTTCAGCCGCTGAAGCCGACGGAACGCCATTAAAAGCACCCATGCCCGGAATGATCGTAAGATATGAAAAAGAAGTTGGTGATTTAGTCTCAGAAGGAGATGCTGTTGTGGTCTTGGAAGCAATGAAAATGGAGAACGCTTTACCGGCGCCGGTCAGCGGAACCATTAAGGCTATAAATTACAAGAGTGGTGATTCAGTTTCCAAAAATGATGTGCTGTGTATTATCGGATAGAGCAAACAGCCGGAGTAGTTAAGTTATGAAAATTCATGAATTTCAGGCAAAACGGATTTTTCGTCAAAATCATATTCCGGTACCGGATGGGGATGTGGCAGTTGATCCGCAAAAGGCGGTAAAGATTGCACAAAATATCGGAAAATTCCCCGTGGTGGTTAAAGCCCAGATCCATGCAGGCGGCCGGGGGAAGGGTGGCGGGGTAAAGCTGGCCCATTCATTAGAAGATGTTTCCCATCATGCTGACGCCATTATCGGAATGAATCTGGTCACACACCAGACCGGTCCCGAAGGAAAAAGGGTCAAACAGGTGCTTGTTGAATCCGGGGTTGATATTGAAAAGGAACTCTATTTAAGCCTTATTCCGGACAGGGAGACTGCCTGTGTTCTTGTGATTGCCAGTGAGGCAGGTGGGATGGATATTGAGGAAGTGGCTTCAAAAACACCTGAGAAAATTATCAAGGTACGCATTAATCCTTTAAGCGGAATTCAGCCGTTTCATTGTCGCAAGGTATCATACGGGTTGAATTTGCCGAAACCGGTAATCAAAGCGTTTTCTCAAATGCTCAACCGGCTGTATCAGTTATTTATAGAAAAAGACTGTTCCCTGGTTGAAATCAATCCCCTTGTCATCACAAAACAAAACAGTGTCATTGCACTTGATGCAAAGATGGATTTTGATGACAATGCCCTGTTTCGGCATAAAGGTATTCTTGAATTAAGAGACCTGGATGAAGAAGATCCATTAGATGTTGAAGCATCAAAATATAATTTAAATTATATTAATTTAGACGGGACCGTCGGAAATATGGTAAATGGCGCAGGCCTGGCCATGGCTGTGATGGATACCATTAAACTGGCCGGCGCGGAGCCTGCTAATTTTCTGGATGTCGGTGGCGGCGCCACTGCGGAGATGGTCGAAAACGGATTTAAGATTATTCTGAGTGACGACAAGGTCAAAGGAATTTTAATCAATATTTTCGGCGGTATTCTTCGGTGTGATGTCCTGGCAAAGGGGGTTGTTGAAGCAGCAAAAAAGACTAAGATCAATGTGCCCCTGGTTGTCCGGATGGAAGGAACAAACGTTGAGGAAGGCAGAAGAATCCTTGCCGAATCCGGTTTGTCCCTTTTTACGGCTGTTGATATGAAAGATGCCGGTGAGAAGGTGGCAAGGATAGGTGTTTAGGCTGAAGGATATTGATAATTTTTCTACATCAGAAGTACTAAAAAGATGAACATTGAACATCGAACGTCCAACGTCGAATGTTGAATGAAAGACAAGGGCAAAAAATATGGGTTCCAACGGGGGACCGTGGGAACCAGAGAAAGTCATCCAAAGTTCGACACTAATTAAATGTCTCGGAATTTCTACACTATCTGAAATCAATAGACCGCGTAGGGCGGATTAGCGGAGCGTAATCCGCCGTATGCGAATGGAATATCGAGTTAAAGGATTTACAAACCATGAGTGTTTTTGTTGATTCCAATACAAAATTGCTGGTTCAGGGAATAACCGGAAAAGAAGGCCGGTTCCATACCCGCCAGTGTATCGAATACGGAACGAATGTGGTGGCAGGGGTTACTCCCGGTAAGGGAGGAATGGACATGGACGGTGTCCCGGTGTTTAACGGCGTGGCCGATGCTGTCGAACATACAGGCGCCAATTGCAGCATGATTTTTGTCCCACCCCCGTTTGCCGCCGATGCGATTATGGAGGCAGTGGATGCGGAAATCGAACTGATCGTTGCAATTACAGAAGGTATTCCGGTCCTGGATATGATGAAGATCAAACAAATCATTACCCGATCCGGTTCCCGGCTGATCGGTCCCAACTGTCCGGGCATCATCACCCCGGGACAGGCAAAAATCGGCATTATGCCGGCGCAGATTCATAAACCGGGTGGGCCCATTGGTGTCGTGTCCCGATCCGGCACGCTGACATATGAGGTGGTATTCCAATTAACCGGCCAGGGAATCGGCCAGACGACCTGTATCGGCATTGGCGGTGATCCCATAAACGGCACCAATTTTATTGATTGCCTGGATGCATTTCAAAAAGATCCGGAAACCAAAGGTATTGTGATGGTCGGCGAGATTGGCGGCAATGCGGAAGAAGATGCGGCGGATTTCATAAAGGCGAATGTTACCAAACCTGTTGTCGGATTCATTGCCGGAATAACCGCGCCCCCGGGCAGACGCATGGGACATGCCGGGGCAATCATCAGCGGAGGCAGCGGCACGGCACATGCAAAAATTAAAGCATTAAAAACCGCCGGTGTTCATGTGTGTGAAAATTTAGGGAATATCGGCGAGATGTGTTCGGATGTTTTTGTATTATCTGGAGAAAAATCATGAACTGGTTTACTGCATTTTTGGGTTCCTCGATCGGGAAAAAATTGTTAATGGCGCTCACCGGTCTGGGCTTTTGTTTTTTTTTGTTCATCCACCTTATCGGTAATCTGACGCTTTACGGGGGAAAAAATTTCTTTCTCTCCTATGTTGAACATCTTCACGCCCTGGGGCCGGTGATCATTATTGCCGAATGCGGGCTTTTATTGTTTGCAGTCATTCATGTGACAACAGGTGCCCTCCTTTTTATTGAAAACTGGCGGGCAAGACCGGTTGGTTATGTAATGAAAAAAAACGCCGGCGGGCGAACCCTTGGATCTGCCACCATGCCGTATACCGGTTTTTTAATATTAACGTTTATTACAATACATTTATTAAACGTTCATTTTGTAGATCTTTCCCAGCAAACAATTTTTCAGGTATTGCAAAATATCTTCGCTTTTTTCCCCTATGTTGTTTTTTATACACTGGCGGTGATTATCGTCGCCATTCATGTCAGTCATGGATTCTGGAGCCTGTTTCAGACCCTTGGCGCCAATCATCCGAAATATATGCCGTTTATTCATGGGTTGGGTATTTGTTTTAGTCTTATAATAGCCCTTGGATTCGGTTTTATTCCCGCATATATCAGATTCATTGTTTAGAAAGGCATGTCATGACCCCATATGTAGAAAATGATCAAAAAATTGATACGAAGCTTGATGCGAAAGTTCCGCCAGGTCCCCTTGCCGGGAAATGGGACCAATATCGTTTTGATCTAAAGCTGGTAAATCCGGCAAATAAAAAAAAGTTTGATATTATTGTTGTGGGAACCGGACTGGCAGGCGCCTCTGCGGCCGCAACCCTGGCCGAGCTTGGCTATCATGTGAAAAATTTTTGCATCCAGGACAGCCCGCGGCGGGCACATAGTATCGCCGCACAGGGTGGGATTAACGCTGCTAAAAATTATTCCAATGATGGAGACAGTATCTGGCGTCTTTTTTACGATACTATAAAGGGGGGAGATTTCAGAGCCAGGGAAGCCAATGTATACCGATTGGCCCAGATAAGTAACCATATAATTGACCATTGTGTTGCCCAGGGGATTCCGTTTGCCAGGGATTACGGCGGGTTTCTGGATAACCGGTCGTTTGGCGGCGCACAGGTTTCCCGTACATTTTATGCAAAAGGTCAAACCGGTCAGCAGTTATTGCTCGGAGCGTACAGTGCACTCATGCGCCAGGTGGCATCCGGGATGGTAAAGATGTTCCCCAGGCGTGAAATGATGGAGCTGGTGGTGGTAGACGGACGGGCCCGGGGAATCGTTACACGAAATCTGATTACCGGAGAAATCGAAACCTATGATGGCCATGCCGTTGTCCTGGCCACAGGCGGTTACGGGAATGTTTTTAATCTTTCGACCAATGCCATGTCATCAAATGTGACGGCTTCTTTTCGTGCTTATAAAAAAGGTGCATATTTTGCCAACCCCTGCTTTACGCAGATTCATCCCACCTGTATTCCTGTACATGGAACATTTCAGTCCAAGTTGACGCTCATGAGCGAAAGTCTTCGAAACGACGGGCGTGTCTGGGTTCCTAAAAAACCAGGCGATAAGCGCCGCGCAGCGGATATTCCCGAGTCTGAAAGAGATTATTATCTGGAAAATAAATATCCCAGTTTTGGTAATCTGGTCCCGCGGGATGTTGCTTCCCGTAACGCAAAAGAACAATGCGATAAGGGGAAAGGGGTCGGTGAAACCGGCCTGGCCGTTTATCTTGACTTTGAGGATGCAATCAACAGGTATGGAGAAGATGTGGTTGCCGGAAAGTATGGAAACCTGTTTGAAATGTATGAAAAAATAACCGGAGAAAATCCTTATAAAACGCCCATGATGATATATCCGGCGGTTCATTATGCCATGGGCGGTTTATGGGTGGATTACAATCTGATGAGTACCATTGACGGTCTGTTTGTGCTGGGTGAAGCCAATTTTTCGGATCATGGGGCCAATCGACTGGGGGCGAGCGCCCTTATGCAGGGACTGGCTGACGGGTATTTTATTATTCCATATACCATTGGGGGGTATCTTGCGGAAACGACTTTTTCAGAAGTCCATGCTCAGAACAGCGATGAATTTAAAAAAGGGGTGGAAGCGGTCAATAACCGGATTAACCGGTTATTGTCTGTTAACGGCAATCGCACGGTTGCTGATTTTCACCGGAAACTCGGCCTGATACTCTGGGATCATTGCGGTATGTCACGAAATGAAGAAGATCTTTTAAAAGCCAAATCCATGGTAAATGCCTTAAAACATGAATTCTGGAAGGATGTGTATATACCCGGCATCGGAAAGGATTTGAATCAAAGTCTGGAAAATGCCGGGCGTGTGGCCGATTTTCTGGAATTTGCTGAATTGATGATCACGGATGCGCTGGCGAGAAAAGAATCCTGTGGCTGTCATTTTAATACGGCGTTTCAGACCGAAGAGAATGAAGCCAGACGGGATGATGAAAATTTTTGCCATGTGGCTGCATGGGAATATGCCGGAGAAGAAAAGGACCCGGTATTTCACAAGGAGCCCCTTGAATTTGAAAATGTGAAATTGTCCCAGAGGAGTTATAAATGACAACAAAAACCATTAATTTGACATTAAAGGTCTGGCGTCAAAATCGTGGCGAAAAAAAAGGAAAACTGAAAACCTATTTTGCTAAAAATATTTCAGGCGATATGTCGTTTCTTGAGATGATCGATGTGGTGAATGAAGACCTGACAAAAAACAGGGAGGAACCCATTGCATTTGATCATGACTGTAGAGAAGGGATCTGCGGCATGTGTGGTGCGGTCATCAATGGTCGGGCCCATGGGCATGAAAAGGAAACCACCCTATGCCAGCTTCACATGAGGCATTTTTCAGATGGGGACACCATTGTCATCGAACCCTGGCGGTCCCGGGCTTTTCCGATTATCAAAGATCTGATTGTCGATAGAAGTGCATTGGACCGGATTATTCAATCCGGTGGTTATATCTCCGTAAACACCGGCGGCGCACCGGATGCCAATGCGATTCCCATTGCCAGGGAAGTGGCTGAAACCGCATTTAATGCAGCTGCCTGTATCGGATGCGGTGCCTGCGTGGCCGCATGCCCCAATGCCTCTGCCATGCTGTTTGTGAGCGCAAAGATTTCTCATCTGGCTTTGCTGCCCCAGGGGCGGATTGAGGCTGCAAAGCGTGCGAAAGCCATGGTGCGGCAAATGGACCAACTGGGATTCGGCAACTGCTCCAATGAAACCGAATGCGAGGCTGAATGCCCAAAAGGTATATCGATTATAAATATTGCCCGGTTAAACCGTGAATTTTTAAAAGCAGAATTATGTTAAAAAATTTTTTAAAATAATTACAATATGTGCTATAATTATTATATTTTTTAAAACGCAATTGAAATTTTTAAGATTGAACGGTCAGGAGGGTGCGCATGAAAAGATCAAACGTTGTCGGAGTTTCATCAATAGTCGTCGGTGGTCTTATATGGGGCTATCAGGCGCTTGCAGATTTTATGGGTAGATCGACACATCTTGCACAAAGTGCTATGGGCGCCTCCAAGGGCATTGATTATATCGCCATGGTTGATGTTTTTCCGGAAGGCAATTTTGACTTTATCGACCAAATCCCATGGCCACCTGTTCAGCAGGGAGTTGACTATCTGGTTACAATGCCGTTGTTCATATTATTGATTGTTATTGGAATTATCACCCTGGTGATCGGGGGGATATTTATTAAAAAATAGGTAAGCATTCACAGGGCACCGCATCTGCTTTGTTGCCGAGCACTTGAAGTACAAAACGTACGTCTACGCGCTCGGCGCCTCGCATCTACGGCACCTTGAAAACGATTACAGCTTTTCGCCTATCAACCTGTTGTCATTTTTTTAATTTCAGTGCTGATTGCAGTTTTTCCCCTAAATCCCCCAAAGAACCGCCTGATGAAGATTTTTCATTTTTTGCATATGTTTTCCATTCAGTTGCACTCACTTCATTCCCGATACTGAGTGAGATTTTTCTCTCTTTGGGCTTAATCTCTTCGATTTTTACCAAAAGGGTGTCATCGTTTTTAAGCTTTTCGATTTCAGACGGATTTTGGGCAGCGTTGATTTTTGACTTTGGTAAAAGTCCTGTAATACCAGGCTCCAGCACAACAAAAAATCCGAATCGTTCTTTTTTCTCAATCCTTCCGCTAACAACCTGACCGGTTGAATATTTTTTTTCAATATTGATCCACGGATCTCCTTCGGCATCCTTCATGGACAGCGAGATCCGTCTGTTTATGGGATCAATCTCTTTTATCATAACGGAAATCCTGTCCCCCGGCGATACCAGATCTTCCGCTTTCAATATTCGTTTTCGATAACTCATTTCACTGATATGCACAAGCCCTTCAATGCCGGGGTCTATTTCGACAAACGCCCCGAAATCGGCACACCGGGTCACCCGCCCCTCGGTTTTGTCCCCGTTTTTAAATTTTGTGCGAACCGATTCCCATGGGTCTCCTGTGGCCTGCTTGGCTGACAGGGAAATTTTTGATGTATCTTTATCAATATCGAGGATTTTAACTTTAATCATATCATTTAGTTTGACGATTTCATCCGGGTGCGCCACCCGCGACCAGGAAAGTTCTGAGATGTGAACCAGGCCTTCGATGCCCGGATAGATTTCCACAAATGTCCCATAGGGCATGATTGTTTTTATCTTGCCGTCAAGGATATCATCAGGTTTGACATTCTTGAAAAATTCTTTTTTTGCCGCTTCATGTTGTTTTTTTAATAAATCACGTCTTGATACAATAATATTTTTTCCACGGTCCTCAATTTTTGTAATTAAAAAATCAAAGGTCGCGCCGATATATTCATCAGGTGTTTCAACATATTTAAGATCAATCTGGCTGATGGGACAGAATGCAATTTTTTTTGCGATATTTATTTTAAAGCCGCCTTTACAGTCTTCTATCACTTTGCCCTCAATCGGAATGTGATTTTTATATGCATCATACAAAAGGCGGTCACTGCCGGCGCCGGAGATTGATTCGGATAAACGGATTTCACCTTCATTCATTGATACGATATAGAGTTCAAGCGTATCGCCGACTTTATGGTTGAATTCGTCGTTTTTATCTTTCAATTCATTTTTTTCCACAACCCCGTCGGTTTTTGTCCCGGTATCGATAAATACATTTTTGTCACCTATGGCGATAATCTCTCCATTGATTTTGTCTCCCACATTTAATTCCTGATTGTCCGTCATATAGGATTCGAAGAGGTCTGCAAAATTTTCCTCTTCATTATTTTTTGATTCAAAAGAGTCGTCTGGCATAAGAAATACTCCCTAAGCAAAAATTTAGAGTTTAATAAATGGTATAATTATGACTAATATTCTGGTAAGTGTTTTTTTATCAGGGTGTGATTGCGGTTGCAAGATTTACATAGGCATATTTAAAAAAAGGAAAACAAAAAATGACTGATAATATAATTTATGGCCCCGTACCTTCCAGACGATTGGGCCTGTCACTCGGGGTCGATCTGGTCCCCTACAAAGTCTGTTCTTATAATTGTGTTTATTGTCAGATCGGACCCACGAAAAAGACAACCATTGCGCGTAAACCCTATGTGTTGCCGGAAAAAATTTTATCACAACTTTTAAACCGATTAAAGGAAGGCATAACGCCGGATTATATCACCCTGGGCGGTTCCGGTGAACCAACCTTAAACAGTGAAATTAAACACATCATCAATCGCATTAAGGAACAAACAGATATTCCTGTTACGGTTTTAACAAACGGTTCTTTGCTTTGGGACGAGACTGTCAGAAATGATATTTGTGGCGCTGATGTCGTGCTTCCGTCTCTGGACGCCGCTGATAAATCTGTTTTTAATCAAATTAACCGGCCCCATCCGGATATCGTATTTGAAGGCATGGTTGACGGCCTGATAGAATTTAGAAAAATGTATACAGGACAAATATGGCTGGAAATATTTTTAATTGACGGTGTCAATGCAACGCAGGCACATATGGCATCATTCAGACGTTGGATTGATGATATTCGGCCGGATAAAATTCATCTTAATACGGCGGTACGACCGACGGCCGAATCAGCTGTCAATGCTGTATCACATGAAAAGTTGCAGTATTTTTGTGAGATACTGGGCGATAAAGCCGAAGTCATTGCGCCCTTTAAGCGTACAAACTTGAAAGAAGGGACGAATGTTATCCAGAATGATCTGTTAAACATGCTGGCCCGTCGTCCGTGTACTTTGGAAGATTTGTCAGCCGGGCTGGGCCTTCATAAAAATGAGATTTTAAAGTATATTGATTCCATGATTGCAGGCAAGATCATTGAAGTTGTCCGTGTGGGGGAGAAATCCTTTTATCAAAAGAGATAGAGTATTTTGAGGATTAAAATTTGAGCCCAACGCAGAAATTGGGAAAATTAGCGGTTTTCGTTCGGGCACTATTTATATATGGTCACATTGATGTGCTTGCGGCCCCATTTAAGCGCATCTGAATGCGAACTGTAAAATAAGTCCAGGCGGTTTGGCCCTTTAATCGCACCTCCACGGTCTTCAATAACACCATATCCATAACCGGGCACATACATTCTTGTACCGAATTTGTGATATCGGGTGTCTGCGGCAATGGTGCCGTCATGGGAAAACCAGAGCCAGGGAAAAATAATTCGAAACGGGATCATCCAGAAATGGGTGATGCTGTTAATGGAGAAAAGCCCGGGTTGTGGCTCATGGGGTTTGGTGCCGGAAGCCGTAAGGCCGGAATAGGGACGCCCCGCATATTTTCCTTTGCTGATATATTTGTTCCAGAAATCAAGTTTCAAATACAACCAGCTTCCCCGCTCCCAGTTGCAGCATTCCCCGCACCCGCAATATGCGGTGACTTCCATTTTTCGGACTGTTTTGTTGGCGCATCCATGGAGACCGGTGACTAATAGGACGAAGAGAATGCAAACGGTTATGGATTTTGATCGTGACAAAAAACACCTCATAACGTTGAGTTATCGTTAATTCATCAAAGCATATCCTGGTGAACATTCAACATCGAACGTCCAACGTTGAACATCGAATAATGATGTCGCGCAGCGAAGTAATTTAATTTTTATTCTGGTTCCCACGGTCTTCCGTGGGAACCCCTATAGGTCTGCATTCCCACGGGGGATTGTAAGAACGAGACAACATCGATATCTCATTCACATACGGCGGATTACGCTTCGCTAATCCGCCCTACGCGGGTGGGCGTTTGATGTTCATCTTTTCATTTACGTCCAAACCCCCGGAATCACTGTGTCGCAGAATTTACATCGGCTGTTTTTAATGTTATACGTGGGTATATAATATCCTTTTCGCTCAACAAGCAGCTTTCCACAATGATGGCAATAGGTATTGTTGCCTTCGTGGCCTGCAACATTTCCCACATAAACATAGCGGATCCCCTCTTTTATGGCAAGATTTCTAAATTGTGTCAGCAGGGAAACAGGGGTTGGAGGGAGCCGGTCCAGCTTATATCTCGGAAAAAACCGCAAGAAATGTAATGGATGGTCTGGCCCTAAGTTTTTGAGAATCCATCGGCACATCTCTTTTATCATATCCGGATCATCCACATATCCGGGGACAACCAGTGTCGTCATTTCAAAATGAACTTTCTGTTGATGCATGATTTTGAAAGTATTTAAAACAGGATCAAGCCTGCCGCCGTTAAGCTCCCGGTAAACGGCATCGGAAAATGATTTTAGATTCACATTGGCGGCATCCAGCACCTTGCAGAGTTCCAGTAACGGTTCTTCGTTGATATATCCGTTTGAAATCCAAAGATTGCATATGCCGTTTTTTTTTGCCAGCCGGGCCGTGTCGATCATGTATTCATAATACGTCGTGGCTTCGGAATAGGTGTAGGCAATTGATGCGGCATTTTTTTCTTTTGCTTTGATGATTACTTTTTCCGGAAAGAGGTCATAATGCCTCACCTCTTCAGGTTTGGCCTGGGATATCTGCCAGTTCTGACAATTTAAGCAGCGGAAATTGCATCCGGTGGTTGCAATGGATAATGCGCGGGTTTTTGGTTTAAAATGAAACAAAGGTTTTTTTTCAATGGGATCAAGGTTGATCGAACATGGGTTTCCATAGGTGAGGGTATAAAGTTTTCCATCAAAATTGACTTTTGAACGGCAGATGCTCCGATCCCCTTTTTCTAAGATACAACTATTGGGGCAGATGCCGCAGACCACAGCGTCTCCCGGCAGCGTGAGATAATTGCAGCCTTCCCGTGCCCATTTCCAGAGCTTTTGGGGCCCATCATTTTTAAATATTTTACCGGCTATGTTTTTTTGGCCTGATTTTGCGTCAGCAATGTTTTTTAAAGCGCAAAATGCCTGGGAGGGCAGGGTGTTGTATGCCAGGGCAAGGGCGCTAGATGATAGAAATTGTCTTCGGGATATGGGTTTCATTGTTAAATTGTATTACCATTAAACTGATAATTTTAAATAAAATCAATCCTGCGGCGGTCCATAAGATACCGACATAGGGGATTAACAATATGCTTGTTAATAATGTTCCAAAGGCGGCACCTATCAGGTCTGCGGAAAAGGCATTGATAGCCGCCGGTTTTTCACCTCCCTGAATATACAGAGCAACCGGGAACTGACACCCGCAGACAAGTGAAACGGCAAAGCCGAATATCAGGAACGCGAACGCCGGTAAATGGTCGCCAAACAGGAGAATAGAAGCAATAAACACCACCAGCAGCATGATCATGATCCCGTCTGCAAAAACCAGTAATTGTTTTCCTTGCCGGCGGATCGATTCTCCAAACATTGCGCCGGGCAGCAGGCCTGCGAGAAAGACTGTGATAATCAATCCGATCTGTAAATAAATATACCCAAAAAAGATTTGAAAAGCAAATATCACTAAAATTTCACTACCCATATTTACGCATCCTGTGGAGAAAAGAACAAATTCTTCTTTTGTGATACGTACAAGATAAATAATCGTCAAGATCAGCAAGGCGGCAATGAAACCGGCCGGAGACGTGGAAAACTCGAAAAACCACTGGGAAAACATCAATCGAATTAATTGGGGCGAATATTCACGGTTTATATGTGAATCGGGTATAATCTGTTTGCTTAATCGCTCGATTCGTTCATTGGTCACATTTCCATAGTAATAACCGTTGATATAGTCAGTCATGATGTTTTTTTCGTCAAGGAGCGTGGGGATATCCTTATTTATAGGCTTGTCGCTGCACAGAAGAAAAATTTTGTTTCCGGGCAAGAGCAGAATGTTTTTAAAAAAAGTATGCACGGTGTGATAAAGAGATGATATTTTTTCAAGTTCCGTATCGCTGATGTAGCTGTCAAACCCTTTCACATAAAAAGATAAAATCCCGCCAGGCGCAAGATGCTGCTTTGCAAGATAAAAGAACCGGTCGGTAAAAAAGCGATTGATTTGAAACGTGTCTGGTTCCGGCAGGTTTATGATAATGGCATTGTATAATTTATTTGTATTTTTCAGATAGGCGCGGCCATCGGAATTGATGATGTTTAAACCGGGTATTTTTTTTAACAGACCAAAGCGAAATACAACATCAGTGATGTCAGGGTCGATTTCGACGTAATCGACTGTTTCAGGGTGGTATTTTTCCACTTCATTCATCACTCCCCCTTGTGCTGAAATCATTAAAACGCTGTTTATCGATTTCAGCTGGGACAGGGGGTAATGAATAATTTCTTCTGCCATGTTTGTGTTTTGATTGCTGAACATGGGCTGGCCGTTGACAAACAGCGTATACTGCTCCCGGTCTTTGATTATTTTAATCCGTCCGTAACGGGATTCTTTATAATAGGTCATTTCACCTTTAAAAGGGACGAGCGAAGGGGTTTCAATCATGATGCCGGCCATGAGAATCCCCATGGCGGAAATTGCTCCGATGAGGATTGACGGCCTGGATTCATGCGTTGCATGGTAAAGCCGGTATGCGGCAAAAAGCAGCGGTAAATTGGCGATAAAAAGAGATTTAAAGGGCGTAACCAGAAACACCAGGGAAAACGAGAACAGGGCGCCGCCTGAAATATCACCGAGGTTATCCAAGATATAGATCCGGGTGCCGGAATAATCGGGCGCTGCGTTTTTTGCCACAATCAGGCTGTAGGGGAGCGCAAAGCCGAGTAACAGACAATATGGGGCAATCGTAATAAATATATACGCAAGGGTTGGATAAAATCCAACAGAAGCGCCATGGATGAAAAAGACATCGCGAAGGACCCGTATTGCAATCAGTTCAATGGGGGAAAGTGCCGCTAAAACAACAGAGAGCCAGCATAGTCTATTAAAAGAAGCGCTTTTCTTGACCGATCGGGCCAGCAAAGTCCCCGCACCGCCAAGCAGAAGCCAGGCAAACAGGATAAGCGCAATAACAAATTCATTTCCGTTAAACTGGGATAAAAATTCCCGAATGGCAAGCAACTGGGTGACAACCGAAGAGATCCCGGTTGCAATAACGACGAATTGAATTTTTTTGATCAATTTTGACAGTTTCACAAAAAGTCAATTTGGGATGGCAAAGTGAAAAAGTATCGGCATTGGTAAAAGATGGCTAAGTTAAAAGTCCCATATACAAGGCGTAGCGTTTTTTCAGACGTGATGGCATACATATAGTATGTTGAGCGTCTGAAAAAACGATACAACGCAGTAGATGGGGCTTTTAACGACGCCATCAATTTTTTTCTTCAAAATATTGCACCTGATAAGTCATAACTTTCAGGCCGGGTTTTTTCCATGCATCATCAGACAGACCGGCTTTCATGCAAAGATGTTCAAGGAATATTTTTTTATCAGGCAATTGTTCCCAGACCTGGGGCAGAAACGTGGCGCGGTAAAAACCCTTTTGAATAATCACCCCATCAATATTTACACGAAGTTTGTTAAGTAAATCGTCCGCATCTTTATATTCAAGTTCCCGGGGTTTGGTAAGCAGGCTGACTTCGATATCAACTTTTTTAAGCTCCTGCTTTGAAAGGGCAGGGAACCGGGGATCATGAAAGGCCGCATTGATGGCGTTGTCTTTTACCCCTTCTATGATTGATTTATCAGGCTCCAGATTTCCGATGCATCCGCGCAGTTGGTCATTAATTTTAAGCGTAACAAAGGTTCCGCGGCGGGATGCGAATATATCGTCAGACAGAGAAGACTTTAATTCATTGGGTTCATCTGTCTTTATGCCGAGTTTATCTGCTATGGTTTTTCTTGCTAATTTTAACAGTACGTCTCCTTTTTCTTTATCCATTTGACCATATCCTTTTTG
>JAOZOL010000007.1:17954-27245 GCA_029933295.1 Desulfobacterales bacterium
TCCTTTTTGACGGGTTGAGGTGGTATTTTCATAAAATGCAATGGCCGCATAGCCGACCACCCTGTCGCGTGTTCCGGCTGTGTCGCCGCTGTTTGAATAGTGAAGGAGTATCGGTTTCCAGCGGTGGCGGCGGGCCAGTTGAACAAGAACCTGTATTGGATTTATGCCGCAGGCCCTGTTGTTGGTTTCAGATAATTTTTCTGCGTTTAAATCTAATATCATTTGAATGGTTTCATGATCTTTTTTAACGGCTTCGGAATAGGGAAGGTAATGTGAAAGATCCGAGCTCACGACAATAAGCGTATTGTTATCACAAATATTATCAATGGGCGTCACATATTGCCTGATGTCCCCCCGGCCCATGACGATGGGAATGATTTTAAACCGGCCAAGATAGATTTGCAAAAACGGGATCTGTACTTCTATGCTGTGTTCCTGTTGATCTGAGGCCGGAATCGTCTGAAAAAGAGATTTATACTGTTTGCGCAATTTTTTCGCATCCGCATGGAGAAAAACAGTGCCAAGGGGGGTTTCATACCCTGCTGAATCGGTGACAGCGCAATTTAAAAAACCCACGCGATGATCAGGCCCCATGATGACAACCTTGTCAAACTGTTTTCCCTTTAATACGAAAGCAGAATGTGCTGCAGTCAGGCCGGAATAAATATAGCCTGCATGTGGGAGAATCAGGGCTTTTAATGTTTTACCCTCCGGGAGAAAAACAGGCGTTTTTTGTGCCAGTTTTGTGTATTCATTAATTTGAGCGAAGAGGACTTTTTTGTTTTTTGGATAAAATCTGCCGTCATAAACCGGTTTTCGAATTTTTTGCGCATAAACCGGACTTATGCCAGTATTTATAGATAGAATCCCTGTCCAGAAGAATAATAAAATGATGTGTACCAATTTTTTTTTAAACCGGGTCATGGTAAACCCCCTGTGAAAGGAAGATGGAATTATATTTAAAATACAATGGTGTAATACACCTGTCAAATATAAAAAAAATTGAAAAATTGATTTTTGCGTACATTTCAAGATCCGTTTATGATATAAACATAATCTATAATTTTTTTTAGCTGAAAAACAAATCACACCGGGTTTTTAAATGGAAAAGAATTTATTTCTCGTTAAATTTAGATCAGCAGGTCAGTTTGATCGGTTTTATAAATCAATTAAACAGGGCCAGGTCTTTATCCCCGCGTCAGCCCCGGTATTGGAAAAATCTTATATTATATTAAAGATTATCATTCCCGTCATTGATCATGCATTTTTAATAAGTGGCATTGTTTCACATTCCAGCAAAGGGCAAGACAAATCCGGAATTCGTGTTGATGTTTCAGAGAGCATGGAATCGGTCTTGCTGCAAATTGATAAATTGCTCGCTTCAAGTACCGGTATTTTTCAAAAAGCGGATCAAAATTCCTATGACGGCGATCACCCCCCCCTTGTGCAGGAGGAAAAAACTGAGTCTGAAACTAACCTCCATGATAAAGGGATTAAGGCGAGTTTGGAAGCTGACGTAAATGATGTAGGTGAAAGTCAGGATGATCTATGGGCATCCGGATCGGAAACCGGTGAGTTTTCCTTTGAAACGCTTAAAAATTTAGTATCACAGGAATCTGTTGAAATTGACGTTGAAAAAGAGCCGGAATTGCCGGATGAACCGGTTGAAGAAAAAAAGGAACTGACCGCTGAAGAAGGTTTGCGGGGCAAGGCCATCGGACAGTTTGTAATGAACCTGACCAAGGCAATGTTGCGAAGTGGATATTATGACCCGGAGCATCCAAGCGCCGATAGCGCCAAGAAGGGATTGTATAATGAATTTATCAGGGTTCTGGGTAACAAGAATGAGATCATGCTGGGTAATGAAAAAACCAGGGATCATATTGATATCATGATTACCGGGATTCTTGATGAACCGGTCACTGTTCGGAATCTTGTCGGCAAGGGCGTTGCCGATCTTTTTGTGCCGAAACTCAGTGAATTTTTTGATCGCAAGGGATTGTTCAGCTTTGCCATTAAAAAAGAAATCACGCCTGAGCATTTTAACAGTTTCACGGATATTATGAGTGATCCCACAGTGGATCAGGGTGGTGTTGAAAAAGCGGGAGACTATTTAACCGAAAAATTAATTGAACATGGGATTGTCGAGATTTCAGCGGTTTTTGTCGATGATTTGTTGCTTTTGGAGTTAAATCTGCCCCAACGTGTGGAAATGGCGATTCAGCGACTTGCAAAGGATTTGAAAACTATGCCTATGTTTAAGAAGATTGACGCTGAGTCCATAGCAAAATTAAAGATTCAGAATATTCAGGATATTATTCGCCCATTGAATCACCCCCGTTATTTGAATGATTTTCTGGTCAATTGTTATATTATTGCCGAAAATGTTGATGATATGGAGGCGGAAGAAATAGAAAATATTATTGTCAGTGCGTTTCCGTTTAATCAGCTTCTGCCCACATCCCACTTTGCCATTAAGGAGATGGAGTCTTTAAAGAATAGAAAAATCGAACAACCTGACAGTGAAGTTATTGATCGGCGATTAATCGGGATCAAGCGCATTTTAAAATTAATTTCCAAGCGGGTTATTTTAGAAAAAGCGCCAGGCGCAAATACGTTTTTGGCTCAGATGCATCAGAACAATATTTTACCGTTCAATGAATTGCCGCCCGAAGTCCAATATCACGTCAATACCAGAAAAATTGCACAAGGGATTGATGAAGGTTTAAACAGTTATATTGATGGGTTTATCAATGCCGCGTCTTCTGAAGATGCCCTGGTTTATTTAAAAGGGTTTCGGCGGACGATTCCGATTTTTATTGAAGACAAAAAATGGAAAGAATTGTTAACCATCACGGGCGGGATAAAAAAAGCAGCAGCTTTAGAATCGGTCAATTCAGACTTTATCATAAACAGCATTAAAATTGAGAAAGAAGAGCTGGTTAAAGACAATGGGTATTATATTTCTGCGGATTTAACGGATATCTCGGAACTGATGATGGTTTATGTATTTAAGGATGTGATTCGTCATCTGGTTGAAGCATATGAAACGGTGGACAAAACCCAGCGGATTTTGTTTGATGGATTCATTAACAGTCTGGGCGCACTTGGCGTGGATATTCAATGCGGGGTATTGACGGAGAGCGATGATCGTGAAATCCGGAAATTATCATTTGATTCGCTGGTAATGAAAGGAAATGTCGCAAGAAAATGGGCAGTTCAAATATTGAAAAACAAGAGCCTGGCATGGTTTATCCATCGTAACGCATTAATGGTGTTACATCAACTCCGACAGAAAGAGATAGAGCGTGGTGACGCTGCAAAATTTTCAAGTCAGCAGGGCGGTCAGGATGAAGAGGATTTTAACAGTGTCAGAAGATTTCTTACCCATTCGGATTCCAGGCTGCGTGATGAGGCTATAAAAGTGCTTGTCAGTTTCCGGCCCCATGATGCCGAATCTTTGGTTATTGCTGCTTTAACTGATGAGGATGCCAAGGTCAGATGGCGGGCCACAAGGGCGATTGCCGAAATTTCACCGATTTCCGAAGATGCGATCAGGCAAATGCTCGATGTCATTAAATCGCCCATTCCCGATGATAAGCAGGAGTCATCTGCTCATATGCATATGCTGATGCAATACTTTGGGGCCATCAATGCAATGCCGGATATTCCTCTGCAAAAAAGAATTGAAGAAGGTATTTTAGGGAAAATGAAGATAATTGCCGGTCAGGAGAAGGGCTTAAAGAAATTATTTAAAAAAATTGTCGGGGGTGATGACGAATCAAATGTTTTAAAAACAGTCATTCCTCTGCTTGGAAGGATCGGAAGCTCCGGGTCAGCGGATTTTTTAAAAAAATTAATGCGGACCCATCGTGATCAGCAGGAAGCCATTAAAAAAGCGCTTTTCAGGATTAAAAACCAGAAATAATATAAGGAGATAGAGCGCCTTGATTATTATCGGATTAACGGATGTTCATGGAAGCATTAAAGCGATTGAACGGATGAATGATATCATCAACAATGCCGACGTGGTTCTCTTTGTGGGGGACATCACCAATTTCGGCAGGGAAAAGGAAACTGCGCGTGTGGTTTCACCTGTGATGGAAAAAGCAGGCAAGGTGCTGGCAGTCTCGGGCAATTGCGACTATCAGGAAGTTGACAATTACCTGGATACCTGCGGCATCAATCTTCATGGAAAAGGGGAGACTGTTGACGGAATCGGTTTTGTGGGCCTTGGCGGGTCTTTGATTACGCCTTTTAATACGCCCAATGAACTGACAGAAGATGAAATTGAAAATTTTTTAAACCAGGGGTATGACCGGATACCTATGGATCTCCCCATGGTTCTTGTTTCCCATCAGCCCCCGTTTAAAACAAATTGCGATCGCCTGTCATCAGGAGATCATGTGGGAAGTGAGGCGGTTAGAAGATTCATTGAAAAAAACAATCCACTTGTTTGTTTTACAGGGCATATTCATGAGTCAACCGGTATGGATCAAATCGGGGATACGTATATTATTAACCCGGGCCTGCTGGCCAACGGGCAGTATGCGTATGCGAAAGTCGGGGCAGGGGTGGAAGAAATCGAGATTCGAAGAGTGATGGCTTCGTAAAAAGCTCAATTTCTGCGTTGCGCTTCATCTCTCGTCATTCAACGTACTAAAAGTACGCCTCATTTCTCGAGATTCGCGCGCCTTGAACTTGAACTTTTTACTTTGCCATCTCAAATTGACTTACTGCAACATAGACCTCGAAACTCAGATGACGTTTTGAAATTGTCTCATCTGTTAATGATAATCATGGGTACCGAGGGTTACTTTAATTCCCGTTTTATCCTCGATCATTTTTGCCAGTTCTTCAGGTTTCATATACGGACAGCCGGGTTTTGCATTTACAAGGCATGAACTGAGATAGATTTCATCGGGTTTGGTTTCTGACACCTTCATGGCCATTCCCAGGTTTGGCAGTACGGTTCTGCCTGGGCATTCACATTTTATAAATGCGACCACTGCGGACGGATCATCAAATGATCCTTCACCAAATGCCGCTGCTTTAAGACATCGCCATTCTCCGGGGCATCCGTAACCACTGTCCATATAAGCACCACATCCGACAACTGCAATTTTTTTCATGATATTCTCCTTTTTGGGGAAGTTTTTTTTATTTATTGTTTTGAATAACCATGCTGCCAAGCGCGGATTTCGTATTTTCAGCCACAACCCGACATTTGACTTTGAAAATAAAAAAGATATTTTTATTACTATCCGACAGTGATTCGTAATTTCCCTGGCCCTTGGAAATAATCATATCAGCGTCATGGAAAACGCGTTTAAATTTATCAGAGCATTCGTCAAGAATCGTTCCCGGGGCATCCGACCCGTTATCAATAACTGTAACAAGTTTTGTGATGCCGGTCGCTACCGCATCATCCATGGTTACATCGTTAATTACCGGATATCCCCGAACCGCATACGTCACTTTATCATAGGGAAGCTGTTCAATCAGCAATCGATCAAAAACGATTTCCCCCGAGTTATCGCCCAGATATAAAATTTTGTTAGCGGACAGTACCGCTTCTTTAAATTTTTCAATACTGCCATTCAGTTCCTGGGTGAGTGACTGATTGACCACTTGATATACGGTTGATGTATTGATTTCAGCGTCCACCCCAAAATCAATGATATTGCCCGCAATGGCCAGGCGAACAGCAGTTTCAAAAGGGTTGACGGATGTCGTTATTTTTTTTTTAAATTCCGGATATAGATCTAAAACAAATGTATTAAATTTGTTTTTAATTTTTTTATACGGATCACTGTCTCCGCTTGCTTCTCTTATGATCCGGTAAATCTGCTGGCCCATGAGGGGAGGGGGTTGATTCAGGTCCATTTCATAGACCCTGCCCAAAACCTTTCGCATTACGTTTTCATGTATTTTAATATCAGCGGTGGTTAACCGCGCTGCATTTAACGCCTGTCGCAGAAAACAGGGAATGCAGTCAAAATAGGTTTTCATCAGCGCAATCTTTCATTTTGTTTAAAAAATGGTCGTGTCCGAACAATAATAAATGCCGGTTTGTGGGTATAATTTCAAAATTTGTTTAAATCATTTCTGATTTTTCTTGTCAAGGGCGGGGTTTATTGTCTGCGTTCAACGATTTCGGTTATGGGTAACGTGTCAATGGCTGAAAAATGACGGTAATGGGGATCATCCGTGGACATCACATCGCCTACCCTGGCAAAGGAATTTTGTATAAATTTTTTATGTTTTTTTTCACGGTACCGTATCCCGAACCGGATCTCCTGCCGTTCTTCATAAGACAGTTTGCTTATCAGGTTTTTGGTGGTCCAGATTTCGCCGTTTCTGGCAAAATCTGAAAGTCGTCCGGCGTAATTAATTGAATCCCCCAGAGCTGTGAATTCGATATTGGCGGCAGACTGGATGGTGCCGAAGAATTCATCGCCCTCATTAAGACCGATATTTAAAAACAGATCATTGTCCCAGCCTTTTCGTGACTTCCATCTGCTGCTAAAATCTTTAATTATCTCACGGAGTTCTATTGAACAGTTAACGGCATCCATGAGGTAATTGTTCCCTGGTTTTTTGATAAAATAATTCACCATGCCGTCACCGGCATGCTTGCCGTAGATGGCGCTGTACTTTGATAACACCGGGGCAACTGTTTTCCAGAGATCATTGATTAATTCAAAATACTCTAAGGGAAGCAGTTCAGAGCTGATCCTTACGGAATCCTGAAGGTCGGCAACCAGTACACAGAGTGACACCAGAGAAGGCATGCGGTGTTTTAAAATATCATTGATAATCCGATCGCGCCGGGACAGAATATTTAAGATTTCATTGTGTAGCTTGTCGGTCGGGATACAAACAAAAAAAGTCCCTTCCCTGAATCTCATGGTATGAAGGCGGTAAGCAGCGTCTTTTCCTTCATTGGTTAAAAAATTAACCGGCAGGTGATGAAAGTCTTCAGGCGTGGCGGTTCCCAGCGTAGAGTAAAGATTTTTCAGGATCTCTTTTTGTTTTTCGGTAATCCCCTGAAAAATTTCATCTGCCGGTTTATTGTTCAGCATGGACAGCAGAATCGTCATATGGGTAGCGATTACTTCACGCCAGTTTTTAATCCTGGATTGAATTTCTTTATTAGAAAGGAGCCGGAAGAGATTTCGCGACTCAATATCCATGAGCGTACTGACCTTCTGGTGAAAGATATGTGTTTCCGCTTTTGTGTTGATCCAGTCAATTTCAAAGTTGTGGTTTACAAAATAGGCTGGTATATCAAGTTCCGTCAGAGAGACGGTAAATCGTTTATCTGACCGGCGTCGACCGGGACCGTCGGAAACAATTTCAAATTTATGGTGTTGAGGTTGTTTTTTTTCGGTCGGGGAGGGGAGGGCAGGACTTTCAATAACATCATCAATGTCGGTCTCCTCAGCATGTTTATTAAACCTCTCAGCTATCTGGGCCATGGAATTCCCCTCGCTTTTCATCTGCTTGACTTTAAAGATCAGGTCAATAACCTCGGGCGAAAAAAAACCGATTTGCTTGACCCCCTGCATTTTTAATCCCCCTTTTTTGATTTCCGGCTTCGGCAGGATTCCCATCTTGATGTAATTGTTGAGTGTTGCCCTTGAAATGCCTGTTTTATTAAGTATTTCCTTGCTTGAAATCATTTCTGTGCTATCCATGTCAACCTCCCGTGTAATTATTTTTTACACTTACCATAAAAATTGCTGGCTTAAAGTTAATCTGGCTAATTTCATTTTTAATAGATTAAAGCTAAATAGACAGTATAAAAATATTTAGACAATGTCAAGAAAAAAATATATTTTTATTGCATTTTTAGACAATTAAATTAAACAGTTTAAATATATTTATTTTACAAGTCTGCACTGCTATGATTCAACTAATGAAATCAATGTATTATAGATAAAGTCAAATTTAGACACCTGTTGGTTCGCACATCCATACAGAATAATTATTAATTGGACAGTTGCATTTATTGAGAAGTTACAGAAAATGGTTGCATTTGCGTGTTGGAAAAAGCGATTAAGAGAGGAAATTCAGGTATTAAAACATGCCCTGGAAATTCTGCCAGTTTTTAATTTCCCGGGAAATAAAAGGAGGAGCAGATGGCGTTTTCAGAAATCCGATATGAAAAAAAAGGCGAAGTAACCATCATTACATTTAACCGGCCGGAAGTGCACAATTGTATTGGTCCGAAAACAAACATAGAACTCATTTCCGCCTGGGATGCGTTTCGAAGTGACAAGGATGCCAAGGTTGCGATTATCACAGGAGCCGGAGACAAGGCCTTTTCTTCCGGAGGAGATATCAAGAACGGGATGGATCTGGTTCCGTCAACATCGGCTGAAATTGCTGCCCACAACCGCGGCGAACGGCCGGGAATTATTGGGCCCAGCCGGTGGACCGATATTTATAAGCCCATTATTGCAGCCGTAAACGGCGTTGCGTATGCCGGTGGTCTGGAATGGGCGTGTTTTGCAGATATTCGTATTGCAGAGGAGCACGCAACATTTGGAGTGACATGTCGTCGGTGGAATATCGGGCTGGCAGACGGCGGAACCCAGAGGCTGCCTCGAATCGTCGGCTTTGGCCGGGCCATGGAATTGATCATTACCGGCAGGGTGATTGATGCGAAGGAAGCCGAACGTATCGGACTGGTCAATGAAATCGTACCAGCCGGAAAATCGCTGGAACGGGCTCTGGATCTGGCTGAATTTATCTGTAAACTCCCCCAGCCCGCCATTCATACGGATAAAGAGGCGGCAATACGCGGGTTCGGACGTCCCCTTTCCGAAGGGCTCAGAATTGAGGCCCAATGCTTCAACCGGCTGCTGGCCACGCCGGAAATCACCGAAGGCCGGCGCCGGTTTCTTGAAAGAGACCATCCGGATCGAAAAGAAGGTGAACCTTCGGTCACGCCAGGGATGAAGTGAAGCCGGGAGGGAGGTGAAAAAGTGGTAATTCATTATCATTGTATGAAAAAATAACTTATCAATCATTTCAAGCGATTATAAATGGGTTATTCGGAAGCTTTTTACTTGATTTTCACGGGGAAGGTCCTTAATGTCATCTTCATTGGGGGCTATTTTTTATTATCACCATTTATCGGGGTAATCATGGGAATTTTAAATAAATTATTTGGTAAAAAACAGCCTGAGGCCATCCCCAAGCTGGGACGCAACGATTTATGCTGGTGCGGAAGCGGGAAAAAATATAAAAAATGCCACTTGGAATCGGACATGAAGAAACACT
>JAOZOL010000431.1 GCA_029933295.1 Desulfobacterales bacterium
GAAACCCGTGAACAAATTGCTTTGATCCGCTACAAGTTGATCAGCCCTGTGTTGGCAGAGCCAGGAAGAGTAAAAAATGAGTACTTTCGCACCCAGGCGGCTAAACTCCATGAATTTCCACGCTATGGCCGTCGCCAGGTCAAAATGTCCACCCTGAAGTCCTGGCTTAAAGCATATCAAGAGAAAGGGTTTGAAGGACTGAAACCAAAAAACAGAAAAGACAAAGGACGTCCGAGAAAAGCGGATGCAAAGATGCTGGATGCCATCAGGGTGCAATGCAAAGCCCATCCTCATATTACCGTAAAAAAGCTGCACGAAATTCTTTCAACCCAGGGATTGCTCGGTGTTCCTCCTGTCCATTATAATACGGTGCTGCGTATTATTAAGGAAGAAAAATTATTAAATTTTGGGGACAAACGCCGGGATCAAAGGACCAGTTTTGAAACCGATCATGTGAATTGCCTGTGGATGTGTGATTTCATGCATGGTCCTCAGATAACCTTGAACCGAAAAACATATAAGGCAATATTGTGTGCGATCATAGATGATCATAGCAGGATGATTGTAGGGCATGCATTTGCCCCGACTGAGACGGTATTATCATTGACCATCGTATTAAAGGAAGCTTTTCTGGCTTTTGGGTTTCCGGCCCGGCTATATGTCGACAACGGGGCCTCGTTCAGCTCTGATTTTCTGGCCAAAGCCTGCGCATTATCAGGAATATCATTGATACATTCCAAACCCTATGATTCGCCTTCCCGTGGAAAAATAGAACGCTATTTTCGTACAGTCCGGGATCGTTTTCTTTCAACTCTCACTGAAAAACTGACATTAGAAGAGCTCAATGAATCTTTTTCTATCTGGCTGCATGATGACTATCATCACAGGCTGCATAGCGGTATAAACGAGAAGCCCATTGATCGCTACCATCGTTCATGCAGTCATACCAACATAACCCGGCCTACAAAATCCGAACTGGATGAAATATTTCTTATCCGGCATGAGCGGGTGGTGAACAACGATTCCACCATCAGCTTTAAAGGAAATATTTATGAAGTCCCCACCGCTTATATCAGACAACGTGTTGATATCCGCCATCCGGTAGATGCCGACCAGGAACTTTACCTCTATGATAAAGACATCCGGGTCTGTTGTCTCAAATTCGTTGATAAACGGCAGAATGCAAAGACTTTCAAGCCGCATCAAACGCAGGCTGTCATTTCTTATTCCAACGGTCAGGTGCAAAAATGAAAGATCTTCTGGCCTGGTTCGGCTTTAAGCAGTATCCGTTTGACAAAGAGATCAAAACCGCTGACATCGTTGATACGCCGGTGCTCAAAGAAGCCTTTGCCCGCCTGGAATATATGAAGCGCAGGGGCGGCATCATGTTGTTGACCGGTGATCCCGGTGTGGGTAAAACCATTGCAACCAGACGGTTTGCAGACACCCTTAACGACAATCTTTTCAATGTCATTTATACGCCTTTAAGCACCCTGAATCGAGGAGATATGCTCCGTCATATCAATGCATTATTGGGATTGCAGAATCGGTTCACCAAAAGTGCCAATTATCAGCAAATCCAGAAGGAACTGCTGGACTGCAAAGAACAGCGGGGAAGAACGGTCGTTCTTGTCATTGACGAGGCCCATCTGCTTAAACCGGGACCGCTTGAAGAAATCAGGCTGTTGACCAACTTCAAGATGGATTCCTTTGATCCGTTCCTGCTGATTTTATCTGGTCAATCCGATTTAAAACGCATGATGAACTTTGCTGTCATGGAACCTCTGAATCAAAGGGTCAGAATGCGATACCACATGACCGGATTATCGGAACAGGACACCGTCAATTATATTAAATCACGCCTTAAGTGGGCCGGATGTACAGCACCTATCTTTAAGGAGGATGCTTTTGCGGCCATACGGGAATATTCATATGGTTTTCCAAGGCTGATCGGCAATATCTGTGAAGAGGCTTTGACCTATGCCATGTTCTGCGATCAGAAAACGGTGGATGCGGATATAATACTGAAGGTCAAAACAACCGATGACATGCCTACAAAATAGCAGTTAAGGCCAATCACTCAACCAGAGGGGCAATCATTGTTGGACCAAAACAACGATGGCGACCGCAGAACATGTTTGTCCGGCTGCAACTCAAATTTTTAATACAGGAGAAAAATATGTACGATAACGAACAGGAACTTGAAGAAAAAATGACCAAAAT
>JAOZOL010000088.1 GCA_029933295.1 Desulfobacterales bacterium
TGAGAAAAATAACTTATCAATCATTTCAAACGATTACAAATGAGTTGTTTGGAAGTTCTTATCAATTTTCATGCAAAATTCAGGTAATAAAATTTGCTTCAGGCAGTTTCTTGGTTTATGTTCTTTTATTAAAATAGCAAACAGGGTTAAATTTATAAAGGGGTTATATTGAATGGGAGTAGCAATGAATCAAAAAAATAATCAATCAATATTATTGGATGTTTGTGTGCAAAGGCTTGACAGACATTGTGTGGAATTGAGCTGGAAGCCGGAGGATAAACAACCTGCGGTTTTTCTTTGTACTGGAACGAGGCGTGAAGATGCGTTGCAGAAAGTTCCGGTTGATGGTGCAAAAAATGGACGATTAACGATTTCCGGACTTGATCCGTTTGTTCGATATTATTACCACCTTGTGGATGAAAGCGGCAATCGGCAGGTGATATCAGAACGCCGCGTTTTTTTAGAAGGGGCGGTGAACTTCAGGGACATCGGCGGATATATGACATCGGACGGCAGTGAAGTTAAATGGGGAAAAGTTTTCCGGGCCGACGGGTTGGCACGTTTGACCTCAGATGATTATCAGTTATTGAAGCAAATAGGGATTAAGCGTGTATTTGATTTTCGAACGCCTCCTGAAGCCGATGAAAGCCCGGACAGGTTGCCCGAAACCGATGCCATGACATATGTACATTTGCCTGTCACGCACGGAAAGTTTGATTTTGTGGACGCCATGAACAGGTTGAAAAAAGGGGATTCCAGCTGGATGACGCCGGAGTTCATGGTTGATGGATATATTCGAAATATTGAGGACTTCGCCGGTGTGTGGGGCGAGGTGATTAATTATCTGGCTGATGTTGAAAGTCCTCCGATTGTTTTTCACTGCACCGGCGGTAAAGACCGAACAGGCACCTGTGCCGCACTTATTTTATTAATGCTGGGTGTGCCTGAAGAAACGGTTATTGAAGACCATCAATTGTCAAATATCTATATTGCCGACATGCTGCCCAGCATATTAAAGCTGATTGCATCCTATGGGATTGACCCGGACGTTATTTTGCCTTATCTGACTGCGCCCAAGGAGTGCATTATTGCCTTGTTAGATCATATCAGAAATAAATACGGCTCCGCTTCTGCGTATTTAATGACAAAAGCGGGGGTAACAAAAGAAGTTTTGGATATTCTCCGAGAAAAACTTTTAGTGTAGGGACGGCTATTGGTTACTCACTTCAGTGATTTCCACATCATCGATCCAGATAGTTCCTTTAGTGAGCATAAGGTCAAGGGTAATTTCTTTTGCACCCAAAGGCGCGGTATTGGTCATTGTTAATTGTACCCAGCCGTTTTTCCCTTTCATTTCAGACATCAAATCAATTGTCGGATAAGGATGGATTTTTTTTGGCTTAAAATTATATCGGACCGACGGCGCAATAAAGTTAGGACTGTAACCGATATTTTGTGCTTTTAGCCATAGGGTCAGCTGGTAGCTTTTACCCTGCTTAATTTTGCCGATGTTTTTGTCAAGATATAATAAAACGCTTCCGCCGGGCGGGTTTATTTTAATTTTATAGGAATATGTGCCGCTGTGTTTCTCAACATCATCAAAGCTGGACTCCGCAGAAGTGCCCCTGTATGTTTTGACCAGCCAGCCCGAAGGAAGAGCTTCCGTCTTTTTATGCTCAAAACCCCCATTGTAGACAAGATTTTTGGATTTACAAAACCCGGGTGATACAGAAAGCATAAAAGCAGCAAGAAATATAAAACAAACGGCGATTTTTTTCATTGTTTTCCCCTCTTACAAATATTTTATTTGATACTCAATGCGTTGAGGTATATATAAATTTAATCTAAATTACACCATGGGAAAACTTTACGCAAGGGAAATTTTTTCTTTTATGATAATATGTTCTTTATTATCAAGAGGTAAAAATATAAATTATCACATTTGATTTATGTAAATTTTTTTGGTAGTTGTAATAAGTAGATATATTATCCTTGCGATGCAAATAAAGGAGGGAACATGAATAATTATATCCGCTTAACAACCATTATCGTTTGCCTGTTGATTTTTGCATTGGGCTTAATAGCTTGCGAGAAGAAAAAAGAGGCCAAACAAGGAAAAATTATTGTTACTGAAAAAGAGTTCGCCGTTCAGCAGGATTCAGAATATACGTGGTCGTTGAATGCAACCGGCAAAATTAAAAATGTGGGAGAGGTTGATGTCAAAAAAGTCGTTGTCACCGGATACTGCCGGTCTTGCAGTGAACGGATGATAAGCGGAGAGTGGTACATTACGAATGTTGAAAAAATTGCAGAACAAAAAGATATCATCAGTTATCTGGCGGCTGGCGATGAGAGCGAATTTCGTTTTAAAGGAATCGCTTATGCATATATTCAGCCGGGAATTGAACTGAAAAAAATGCCTGACAACCTTGAAGTCATTATTGAATCTTTTGAAGTCGTGGAATAGAACCGGTTCGTTATATTATCTGTTTAAAATGGAGGGAGCATGAAACGTTATATTCATCGGGTGATAATTGTCTGTTGCTTATTGATTGTTGTATTCTGTTTGTCTTCCTGCGGAAAGCCGAAGGAAGGCAAAGTCATTGTTACGGATAAGGAGTTTACGCTCAGGCAGGATGCGGAACGTTCATGGACCCTTGACGCCACGGGAAAGGTGAAGAATGTCGGTGATGTCGATGTTAAGAAGATTGTAATAACAGGATATTGCAGGTCTTGCGGTGAGGTGCTGGCGATGGGAAAATGGTTTGTTTCAGATGTTGAAAAACTTCCGAGCCAAAAAGGTACCATCAGCTATCTGCCTGCAGGGGCTGAAGAGGAATTTAAAGTTAAAGAAGTTGTGTTCTACTGGGGTGACGAAAAACCTAAAAGCATTCCTGAAAAACTTGAAATCGTCATTGAATCATTTGAAACCGTAAATGATTAGGTGGTTGCAACTTACTTTTTTCAAGCAAATAAAAAATGGAGGGGTTATGAGATTTTTGGGAAGATATGTAATTTTTGTCTGTTTGTTCATAACAGCATTCTGTCTAATCTCCTGTGAAAAGAAAAAGGAAGGCAAGGTAATCGTAACGGACACTGAGTATACGCTCAGGCATGATGCTGAACGTTCATGGACCCTTGACGCCACGGGAAAGGTGAAGAATATCGGTGATGTTGATGTTAAGAAGGTTGTCATTACCGGATACTGCCGGTCTTGCGGCGAAGTAATTGCTATGGGAAAATGGTTTATCTCGGATGTTGAAAAATTTCCGAGTCAAAAAGATACCATCAGTTATCTGGCGGCAGGGGCTGATGAGGACTTTAAAGTTAAAGAAGTCGTGTTTTATTGGGGCGTTGAAAAGCCAAAAAGCATCCCTGAAAAACTTGAAATCGTCATTGAATCATTTGAAACCGTTGACTGATCATGGACAAATGAGGTTTTAAAACGTTCTCTGCTCCTTAAGCCGGATTGAAACCGGAATTCCGATGTTTTTATAAAGATTGTTTTCAGCGATCTGAATCAGGGCTTCAAGTCCTTTAATTTCATCTGAAAAAATATGTTCATTAACCGGTATCCAGACTTCTAAATATTTTTTTTCATCACGGTGTTTGACATGGAATTTTGCCGTATCTATGGGAAACTCAGGGGGAAATTCAGAGGGAAATTCAAGGGCTGCCTGGATACTGCGTTGTATTTGCTTTTTATGTACTTTAACCCCGTCAATATTGATCAAATCATCTGTTCGTTCTCCGCGCCATTCGATTCGTCGCAGTCCCCTCCCGCATGAACAGGTTTGTTTAATCATTTTTGCACGGTCACCTGTCCTGAATCGAATAAGGGGAAACGCCCGTGTTGCCAATGTCGTAAGAACAAGTTCACCATATTGGTTGTCCGGCAGCACCTTACCTGAGGCTGGATCCACAATCTCCGGTAAAAAATAATCTTCATTCATATGCAGGCCTTCATGGACCTCACATTCAAAGGCAATTGCCGGGCCCGGAACCTCGCTAAGTCCGTAATGGCACCATATTTTTACATTAAGCGCATCTTCCATTGCTTTTCGGTCTGTTTTGTCAATTGATTCCCCAACAAGAATGATGGTTTTTAAATCAAATGCACTGGTCGTGATTTGTTTTTTGGGGATATGAGTTGCCAGCTGCAGGGCGGATGCGGGGGTTGATATGAGAGCCGATGTCTTATAATCCCGCAGCACCATCAATTTCTTTTCCAGAGAAAGGGGGGTGTTTGGTATTACGCTTGCGCCCAGTGCTTCGGCGCCATATTTATAATCGCGCCCCCAATTTGCCAGGCCGGGATTTAATGTGATCTGTAAAATATCATGGGGCGTTATGCCTGATATTTTAAGGGCCCTTGCCAGGATGGTTTGCCAGGACGACAGATCCTGCGGTGTGTACCCGCTGACTGTCGGATTTTGCGTCGTGCCGGGTGAAGTATGTATTCTGACGATGTCCCGGAGGGGAACCGCAAAAAGGTTATACGGATAGTTCTCGCTGATATCCTGCCGGTCCATAAAAGGCAGACGGGCAAGATCTGTTAAACTTTCAATTTCAGATAAATCAATGCCCAGTTCCTTAAATCTTTTTTTATGAAAGGGGACATTGCGGTATGCACGGTTTAACGTGCTTTGCAGCCGTTCAAGCTGGAGCTGTGTTTTTTCATCTTCATGCATTGTTAAGAATTCATCATTTGTCATCATAAAATTCTCCGTAATCTTTGCCAAGGTAGGCTCTTTTTACACCCTGATCCTCAAGAAGGTCGGATGCGGGTCCCTGGAGAACCACTGTGCCGGTTTCAAAAACGTATCCATGATCTGCGATTTGCAGTGCCGCCTGGGCATTTTGTTCAACAAGGAGTATGGTTATCCCTTTATTTTTTAATGTCTCCAGTATCTGGAAAATTTTTTCAACAATGAGCGGCGCCAGCCCCATGGACGGTTCGTCGAGCAGCAGCAGTCTGGGATTGGACATGAGTGCGCGGCCGATGGCAAGCATCTGCTGTTCGCCTCCTGAAAGTGTTCCGGCGGCCTGTTTTGCCCTTTTATGCAAAATCGGAAAAAGGGACATGACGTTTTCCAGTTCCTGTTTGACAGCGGCATGTTTTCGCTTACGATACATGGTGTATGCCCCAAGCTTCAAGTTGTCTAAAACGCTTAACGGGGGAAACACCAGCCGGCCTTCCGGGACGAGACTGATTCCCTGTTTGACAATAGCCGGCGGATCAAACCCTTTTAATGAAATGTCTTCATATGTGATTTCGCCTTCCCATTGCGGCAAAAGCCCGCAGATCGCTTCAAGGATCGTGCTTTTCCCGGAACCGTTTGCTCCGATCAACGTAACAATACGGCCTTTTTTAACAGAGAGGCTGACGCCCTTGACGGCCATGATTCGACCATAATAGCATTTCAGATTTTTAATTCGTAGCATAGTCTTCCAAATAACTCATTTGTAATCGTTTGAAATGATTGATAAGTTATTTTTCTCATACAGTGGTAATTCATTACCATGAAAAGCTTTTTATCAGATAGTCAGCTCAAAGCTCAAAGGTTGAAGGGAAAACAATTGTTTTTGTTTTTTCCACCTTTCACCTTTCACCTTTCACCTTTTTTTTCGTTGTCCCAAGATACGCTTTTAATACTGCTTCATCATCCTGAATATTTCGTGGCGTGCCTTCGGCAATTTTTTTCCCCTGGTCAAGCACCACAATCCAGTCTGAAATTTCCATGGTTAAGCTCATGTCATGTTCCACAAGCAGAACGGTCACTCCCTGTTCGCGGATTTTTTTGATCAGCTCGCCCAGTTGCATGGTCTCCGTAATGTTTAAGCCTGCGGCAGGCTCATCCAAAAGAAGCAATTTGGGTTGTGCGGCCATGGCCCGGGCAAGTTCCAGCAGACGCTGCCACCCAAACGGTAAATCGCTGCTGGTTTTGTCGGCATGTTCATGTAATCCGACAAAATCGAGCAGTTCCATGGCTCTTTGATGAGCCTCTTGTTCTTCACGAGACACCCAGGGAAGGCGGGTAATGCTTCCCCATATGCCGCATCGGGTTCGGGTGTGCTGACCGACCAGGATATTTTCAAGAACCGTCATGCTTTCAAACAATTCAACGTTCTGAAAGGTTCTGGCAATGCCCCGTTCCACCAGTTTATGGACTTTTTTATTTTTTATACTGGTGCCGTTAAAAATAATATTTCCGTTATCAGAGGGGAAAATTCCCGAGATTAAATTAAACAATGTTGTTTTCCCGGCTCCGTTAGGCCCGATCAGGCCGGTAATGGAGCCGGATTTCAGTAGAAATGAAATATCGGAAAGGGCTTCAACGCCGCCAAAGGCTTTGTAAACAGATTCAATTTCAAGCAGAAAATGGTTATTGGTCATGCTTTTTTCCCGCCCGTTCAACAATGTCTAAAATTCCCCTTGTTAATCCTCTGGGAAGAAAAATCATCACAGTCATAAGGATCAATCCATATACCACCATTTCAAATTCGGAAAACGCATGGAGCCATTCCGGCAATAGTGTCAGAAGCGATGCCCCAAGCAGCGCCCCCCAGATGCTGGCCATTCCGCCGATAACAACCATGGTGACCATCCGGATGGATGCGATGAAATTAAATGTTCCAGGGCTGATAAAAAGTACCAGATGGGCGTATAAAAATCCTGCCAGGGCACTGAATCCGGCACTGAGCACAAAGACCTGGAGTTTTAATCTGCTCGTATTAACACCAACTGCCGCAGACGCTTTTTCGCCGTCATGTATTGATCGCAGTGCCCTGCCCACTCTGGAATCGATGATTCTCCGGCAGATGATAATGCTGATGAGTACAAATCCCCATACAAGATAGAAATAATTCTTAGTTGATGAAAAAGATATTGATCCCAGTTCCAAAGGCGGGATTCCGATAAATCCGGAGGCCCCGCCGGTTACACTGCTCCACTCTCTGAATATAATGTTAACAATCATTCCAAACCCCAGGGTCCCCATGCCCAGATAGTATCCCGAGAGTTTAAGCGTAGGGATGCCGACAATATATGCCACCAGCATTGCAGCAACAATGGCCCCAGGTAGTGCGAGCCAGGGGGGTAAATGATAATGAACGGTTAATATGGCCGTGCCGTATGCGCCGATTCCGTAGAAAGCGGCATGACCCAGGGATATCTGGCCGGCATAGCCCATCAACATATTCAGTCCAAGCGCCAGCAGGGTATTGATTCCGATAAAGGTGAGCACCTGAAGATAGTATGAATTGTTGATATAATACCCTGCAAACGTCACAAGCAGAATGAAAATGATATAACTGATTCGGTTGCGGGCAGTGTTTGTGCTCATGGATTAATGGCTCGGGTGTATTTTATTTTAATTTAAAATCGTTTGACATCTGCTGAACTGATAATGCCGCCTGGTCTTACAAAAAGAATCAATAAAAGAAGCAGAAACGCGGTGGCATCTTTTAAGCCGGAAGATACAAATCCCACCCCAAAGGCTTCTAATATCCCTAAGAGGAATCCGCCGATCAGCGCCCCCCACAAACTGCCGAGGCCTCCCAGCATGGCGGCACAGAAGCCTTTCAGCCCAAGCATTGTTCCCATGTCATAGCTGCACATGGTAATTGGTGCGATAATCACACCGGCAAGTGCTCCCATGGCAGTGCTTAAAGCAAAAGCCATCATTACCATTAATTTGGATGGAATTCCGACAATCCAGGCCGCCCGTTTGCTGATAGCGTTGGCTTCCATGGCTTTTCCCGTGAGGGTTTTTTTGTAAAACAAGTGCAGTCCTACTGCGGTAAAAAGAAAGATTGCGATAATCCAAAGGCTTTGGGAAAGCAGTTTGGCCCCCGCAATATCAAGCGGCGGGTGGGAGGAAAAGGGTGGGATGCTGTAAGCATCCTTGCCCCATATGATCATTGCTGTCCCTTTTAAAAAAATCGAGGCACCCACGGTAATAATAATCAATACAATGGGCTCGGGATGCCTTACCGTCCGAATGGCAAGACGTTCAAATACAAGCCCGGCACAGGCGACACAGACAACGGCAATAATAATAGAGAGAATTAACGGCAGGTGAAACGTGCCGACCAGGGTCACCATACAAAGCGCGCCCAGCATGACAAATTCACCGTGCGCAAAATTGATGAGTTCCGTTGAGCTGTAAAGCATGGAAAAACCGATGGCAATCACGGCATAGATGGCGCCGTTGGTGATTCCGGAGAAAAGATACTGAAGAATTTCCTGCATATTAAAGCCCGTTATAAATATGAACAATTCCGGCTATGGGGCAATTCCCATAGCCGCTAAGTTGTTTTGTAAATATTTACAGATTACATTTATATCGTACAGAGTTGTTTTGAAAGATGAACGTCCAACATCCAACATCGAACGTTGAACATCGAATAATGATGTCGCGCCGCGAAGCCATTCCATCTCGTTCCCACGGTCCCCCGTGGGAATGCATAAAACCGATACCCGCCTTTGAAAGTTTATTTTTTTTCTTTTCAGTCGTTTTGACGCTCGCAACAAAAATCTTAATTGATCTTTCTGTTTTTTCTAAAAATATTCTCAGTATGCGTAGGGCGGATTAGCGAAGCGTAATCCGCCGTATGTCTTTGTTCAACATTGGTTTTTTTATTCATCATTCGATGTTGGGCGTTCGATGTTCGAT
>JAOZOL010000089.1:0-2547 GCA_029933295.1 Desulfobacterales bacterium
TGGTACCGTGAAGAATCACAAGCGCTAAATCAATCTTTGGCGCGTCTGCCAAAAGTCTTGCCATATCTGTTTTTGGATCATAACGAAACACATTATACCGGGTTTTATCAAGGGCCTGGTATACCTGATCACCGCCTTTTAACGAGACAGCACGCTCCGAAGATGTGCCGCCTGAAAGTAATGCAATTGTTATCTTTTTTTTCATGAAAAACAATCACTCATCAAACAATGACTTTTTTATTCGAAGATATTCATCCAATGTTATCAGATCCTTTTCAAGCAGGTGGGCGAGTTCCGTCAATTCTCTGAGTTGAATCGCATGCGGCCCTTCCAGTTGACGGGCTGTCGGTATTGAATTGCTTTCAATGACCGATTGTTGATTTTCATCATCACAGCCGATTTTAAAAGAAGCAAGCCCGCCAAGCACGCTGATCTCAACTCTTTTTCCCTGAAATTCCGGCAGTGCAAGTATTTTTTGAACCTTCCGTCCTCCTTCTTTTTTCATATATTTAAAAAAAATATATGCAGAGCCCAGAATCAGGACGCCGCCGCCTGCAAAAATCCAGACAATGTAGTTGACGATGCCTCGAAAAAAAAGAACCAGAATGCCAAGCCCTGCCAGCAGAACAACATGAAAAATCAGGATGGAAGACGCCAGAAAAAGACTGCTTACAATATGATTTGTTTCACTTTTTTTTTTAAACATTATTTGTCAGAGTTAGCAGACAGGCAATCAACCACCCGTTCTTCATATTTTTGTGGGATTTCAAACGCAACAGCACCCTTTCTTGCTGTATTGAGTTTTAAAATTAAATAATTTAATTTTTTAAGGGTTTTGTATTTTAATTTTTCATCTTTCATATTTTCCAGAAGTTCTTCGGTGGCGTGTATCTCCTTTTTAATTTCAATCTCCGGCGGCACACAGTCCGCATTTTTCAAAATTTTATAGGCAAGACGAAGGTCTTCGGGTATTCGACTGACATCTTCTATGGCTAACGGCTTGCCGAACCCGGCAAGGTTGTCAAAATCCCCCTTTTTTTGGGACTGCTTGATCCGTTCTTCGACGATTTTTTCAAAACCGGTGATCATTTTTTTACTTTATCATAGTTAAAACAAATAAGCCCCTCTGTATTATCAGAGGGGCTTAGCTTTCTTTTAAGTGGTGGTGGCGATGCAGGGACTTGAACCCCGGACACTGCGGATATGAGCCGCATGCTCTAACCGGCTGAGCTACATCGCCGCGTTGAAAACTTCGTAAAAGGCCCGCACTGCTGCGGATTACCTTTACGTTTTATAATATAAAATTTGTCTGTCTGCTCGGACATTTTACGAAAATTTCAACCACTGCCCATAAAGAAAATTTTTTTTACCAGCGCCCTCATACCAAGTCAAGCCAAAATCAAACATTTTTTTATTCCCCGGACTATTTTCCATACTATTCCCTGGACGATTTAACGACTTCAACCGTTAATTCATCAATACCTTCCGGCAATTTTGAAAAAACAACCGTAAAGGGGACTTTTTGACCGGGTTTTACGCCAGCATCAATATTATTATCCCCTTTACGATTATTCAATCTATCGTTAATGGTTTTTAGTTCAAGACTGGACAGGTCTGAATCTTTGAACATGTTCCCGCAGTACGCTGTTGCGGAAACAAGAACCTTCCCCTTGGTATTGTAAAGTTTTCCCTTTACCTGTATGCCGCTTCGGGGAGAATCATATCTGTTTGTTACATTTCCTGTTACCACAAGGAGTTCGCCGGTTTTTTTGTTTTCGACAAACTTATATTCCGGCACCGCGATCATTTCCATTTGAAGATATCCCTGATCCTTAACAACCGGAACCTCTTGCTTTCCGCCAAATATTTTAAAACCGAAATAAATTATTGCGCCGATTGCCAAGATAATAAGCAGGGAAACCAGAATCGGTTTAAGACGCCGTTTCTCATCCATGGGAATCACAGGCGCTTTTGCGATCGTTTCTTCCGTTTCTTCGGCAGAAACTTCTTCCGGAATCGTTTCAACAACCGGCTCTGCTTTTTTATATTCGCTTTCAATTTGTTTTTGACGTTCTTCAAAGGTTTCTAAAGCAACTTCCTTTTCCTCGCCTGCATCAGGCATTTCTTCATCGCCCAACATAGACTCGATGTCTAATGAAGTTTCTTCTTCAGGAGCCGTTACCGTCTCAAAATCAAGATCCAAATCCACGGTCTGGTCTTCAATGGTCTCTTCTTTTTCGGCTTCAGGCTCTACTTTAGAATCGTCTTCAAAATCGAGGAAATCTTCAATATCTTCGAGGTCTAATTCTTCCGTCTTCGTTGTTTTTGTCTCAACCTCAAACGTTTCGCTCGATACATCTTCATCAGGTTCCAGACTGAAATCAAACTCCTCCTCTTCTTCCTCATCCGATGTCGTTTCAGAAACTTCGTCTTCAAAATCGAGTTCAAAATCATCCGTTCCGATTTCACCCTCATCTGTTTCGGGTTCAATCTCTAAATCCAGATCAAACTCTTCTTCTGAAACCGCCGCCTCATCCTCATCTTCAA
>JAOZOL010000089.1:2647-8676 GCA_029933295.1 Desulfobacterales bacterium
AAAGCATCTAAATCCAGAATATCCTCTGCTTCTTCCTCATCGCCTTCAATGTCTTCAAAAGCAATTTCGTCGGATTCTTCTTCCTCGCCTTCAATATCTTCAAAAGCAATTTCATCGGCTCCATAGGCTTCTTCTTCCCCAGATTCGAGATCATCTAAAGATAAAATTTCCCCGTCTTCTTCCGGCGTATCTTCAAGCAGTGAATCAAACGAAACCTCTTGCGATGACTCAGATGCTGATTCGAGATCCATCAGATCAACGACCTCTTTATCAGCCGATTCTATGTCTGATGCCATAATTTCTTGAGTTATATCACCAGCTTTCAGGTCGGCTAAATTTATTTCCTGAGTTGTATAAGCATCTTCTTCCAGTTTATCAAAAAGTGCTTCTGTTTCTTTTTCAAACTCAGCGGCATCGGCCATATCTGACGTCATATCTTTTTCATCATTTATCTCGCCGAATTCATCATCAATGGCTTCATCAATTTCAGAAGGAATCTCTGCGGATTTGATGGGTTCTGAGTCAAAATCATCTTCAAAGGCCTTGTCCAAAGCTTTTTCAAATGCATCCTCATCAAATTCGTCATTATTGGCTGCTTCAGACACCAATTCAGTAGGCTTTTCCGGCTCCACATATGGCGGATAAGCAATAAACACCTGCTGGCATTTGGAACATTTGACAGTAGAACCTGTTTCTTTTATTAGGCTGGATTTGATTTTAAAACTCGTACCACAAGCCTCACAGGTAATAATCATGTTAATTCCTCTTTGATTATAATTTTAAATGATGTATTGCCGGCAAATTCCTGTATTTTTCAGAATAATCAAGGCCGTACCCCACCAGGAATCCACTTTCAGTTTCATGACAGACATAATCAACGTGACATTTAATTTTGCGTCGTTCATGTTTATCGATTAACGAACAAACCCTTATACTTTCAGGGTTATAAGACTTCAAATGCCTGATAAGTTTTGTCATGGTCAACCCGGTGTCAATAATATCTTCTACAACCAGAACATTTTTACCCTGTAAATTTGATGTTACATCACGTTTCAGTATAATATTGCCGGATGAAGTATCATTATCCCCGTAACTTGACAATTGAACAAAATCAATCTCAACCGGTATCGTCATCCGCCTCATGAGATCACTTAGAAAAACAAACGCCCCTTTTAACACACCGATCAGAATAAGTTGTCTGTCCTGAAAATCTTTGGAAATCTTTTGTGCAAGCAGCGAGACCTTTTTATCAATTTCTTCAGCTGTCAACACGCAAACAAGTTCCGGCATATTTGGTACCGTATATTTTTTATAGATAAAATGCAAGCAATTGCGTCACCATAAATCGGCTGTCGGCAATTTTATTTTTTCAAACATTTTGCCTGAAATCATGCTGCCTGGGGTAGAACTATATTATTTATCATTTGACCATATATTCAAGATAGGCTTTTGTCAATAAATTTACCGTATTCCTCGTGCTGGTTACATAATACATGCTGTCATAGAGTGGCACATAAAAAAACCGGCAACCAGAATTTTTTCCGGTTGCCGGCTAAAAGGCCATACTAACAATCGCCCGTAAATTTTTTACAAACCGGTTTCAGCAAGGCGTTTGATTAATTTTTTTTGGTCTTTATTCAGTTTTTTCGGCATTGAAATATGAATTACAACATACAGATCACCGGAACCGCTGCCTTTCATGTGGGGGATGCCGTTTCCAGCAAGACGCATCTTGTTTTTGTGTTTTGTGCCAGGCGGAATTTTTAATTTCAGCTGTTTGCCGTCTATGGTCGGTATTGAAATCTGTGTTCCAAGTAGCGCTTCGGACAGTTTGATTTCCCGATTTAAATACAAATCATTGCCTTTATGCTGAAAAACAGGGTCACCCACAATCTTGGACTTAATATAAAGATCTCCTGCCGGGCCGCCATAAGGGCTGGGTTGTCCACGTCCGGCAATACGCAGCTTTTTCCCCGTGATCATCCCCCTGGGAATTTTGATCGTTAAGGTTTCAGTCCCGCCGGTTGGATTTTGAATGGATACGGTTTTTGAGGTTCCGGTGGCAATATCATAAAGGGTTAAGGGGATTTCATATTCAACGTCAGAACCTTTTACCGGAGCCGACTGCTGCTGTCTTCCCCCGCCGAAATTGAACATGGACTCCGGGTTAAACGAAAAACGTCTTTTCCCGCCGCCCATTTTACGACCACCGGAAAAAAATGCACCGCCGCCAAAACCGAATTCTTTGAGGATGTCTTCAATGTTAGAGCCCCTGAAAATATCCTCCTGGGAAAACTGCTGCTGAAATCCTTCAGAGCCGAATGTATCATATTGCTTGCGCTTTTCCGTATCACTCAATACCGCATACGCCTCGCTGATTTCTTTGAATTTTTCTTCGTTCGTCTTGTTTCCCGCAGCATGATCCGGGTGGTATTTCATGGCAAGCTTGCGATATGCTTTTTTTATTTCTTCGCTGCTTGCATTTTTGCTGACACCAAGACTTTTATAATAATCCTTTCCGGCCATTATCGATTTTCTCCGTTATTCTCTGATTTCCCTGCAAAAGCAACAATATAAACTGCTTATATAATAATACCAAAGACGTTATTGTCAAGCACCACGCGCCTTTAATGCAATCATCAGAACCGATAAAGCTGCCGGTGTTATGCCGACCATGCGGGACGCCTGCCCCAGGGAAACCGGCCTTATGGCTGACAGTTTTTCCTTTAATTCATTGGATAGTCCATGCACTGCATTAAAATCAAACCCTTTTGGAATTTTTTTGGTTTCCAGCGTTATAAATTTTTCAATTTCTTTTAACTGCTTTTTAATATATCCGTCATATTTTATATCAATTTCCACCTGCCGGACAACCCGTGTATTTAATTTTTCATCGTTTGGTGCAAATGTGGTCACAATATCATAATCCAGCTCGCTTCGTTTTAATAACTGATCAAGATGTACTCCATTATCGATGGGGTTGGAGTTGTGATCCTGCAAATATTGGTTCACTTTTTCTACCGGTTTAATAACAGTCCTTTGGATACGATTAATTTCCTGCCCAATCTGTTTTTTTCGTTCAACAACATCTTTTAATGTATCAGAATCGATCAGCCCAAGTTCATGGCCGGCAGCCGTTAACCGGAGATCCGCATTGTCCTCCCTCAGCACCAGCCGATATTCAGCCCTTGAAGTAAACATACGATACGGTTCGTTTGTTCCCAGGGTCACCAGATCATCCACCATGACTCCCATATATGCCTGGGACCGATCCAGTAAAAATGCCGGGCGTCCCTGTATGCGGCTTGCTGCATTGATACCTGCCCATAACCCCTGAGCAGCCGCTTCTTCATACCCGGATGTGCCGTTTATTTGGCCCGCCATATAAAGGCCTGAAATTAACTTGGTTTCCAACGTCGGCTGCAACTGAATCGGGTTCACAAAGTCATATTCAATGGCATATGCCGGCCGGATGATTTCTGCCTCTCCCAGCCCTTCAATAGACCGAACGACATCAAGTTGAATTTCCATGGGAAGGCTGTTTCCCAGTCCGCTGGCATAAATTTCATCTGTATCAAGCCCTTCCGGTTCAAGTATGATCTGATGACGGTCCCGATCCGGAAACTTCACCACCTTGTCTTCAAACGACGGACAGTATCTTGCTGATTTTCCGGAAATCCGGCCTCCGTAAAGGGATGAATATTTAAGGTTGTCCTGCACGATGCGGATGGTATTGGTTTTAGCATGACCGATATAGCTTGGCAGCCGGGTCGTGATTATTTTTTTTGTGGAAAAAGAAAAGGGTTCAATCGGATCATCGCTGTCCTGGCGGACAAATTTTGAAAAATCGATGCTGTCTTTATGGAGACGTGGCGGTGTTCCGGTTTTTAATCGGCCTAAATTAAATCCAAGTTCTTTAAGGTGCGCGGGCAGGTCGTATGACGCGAACTCACCGGCTCGACCGGCCTTAAATGACCGTGATCCTATATGGACAAGACCGCTTAAAAACGTCCCTGTGGCCAGAACCACCGTATCGGCCTGGAATCCGTACCCTGTATGATCCAGAATGCCGATAACCTTTTTTTCTTCCATCATCAATCGATCAACCCGACCCTGTTTCACATCAAGGTTTTCTGTCTTTTCAATAATCGACTTCATAGCAATATGATAACGGATTTTATCATTTTGCGTTCTGGAGGAATGGACCGCCGGTCCCTTTTTGGTATTTAACTTGCGGTAGGCAATGGCTGTTTTGTCCGTTATTTTTGCCATTTCACCGCCCAGGGCATCGATTTCCCTGACCAACTGGCCTTTTGCCATTCCCCCTATGGATGGACTGCAGGGCATTGCCGCGATTTTATCCAGATCGATCGCCATTAACATCACACGACATCCCATCCGGGCGGCGGCAAGCGCCGCTTCACACCCAGCATGACCGGCTCCGACAACTATCACATCATATTTTTTGGAATAAACAGCCATTTATTATTATGTTTAAACTCCCATGTTTTCTTTTGTAACCATTGCGATACCTATCAAGTATATGGTAATGCGTAACAAAAAAACAAAATAATTTAAAATAAAAATGAATTTCATAGCCTGATTTTATGGAAAACAGATTTTACGATTTAAATACTTATTTTAAAAATATATTCGGTCACCGGGTGCATAAAATTACCGTTGACGCAGGAATGTCATGTCCCAACCGTGACGGTACGTTATCTACACGCGGGTGTATCTTCTGCAACCAGAGCGGCTCCGGGACCGGATTTTATAAAAAAGGCATTTGTGTTGCCGATCAGATTATCCGGGCCAAAAAATATGTCATTAAACGATATAAAGCAAAAAAATTTATTGCCTATTTCCAAGCTTATACAAACACCTATGCGCCCATCGACAAATTAAAGCGCCTCTATGATGAAGCCCTTGGCGTCGAAGGGGTGGCCGGCCTTTCCATCGGGACCAGACCGGACTGTGTGAATGATGAAATATTAACACTTTTGCAGACATATGCAAAAAAATATCTGATCTGGATTGAATACGGTCTTCAGTCGGTTCATGATCAAACGCTGTTGTTAATCAACCGGGGGCATGATTTTAAAGCATTTAAAAATGCTGTAGAAATTACGCAGAACCGAGGCATTAAAATTTGTGCCCATGTTATTCTCGGGCTGCCCAATGAATCAAAACAACAAATGATTGAAACTGCCAAAATGCTTGCCCGAATGGGAATAGACGGGTTAAAACTCCATCTTTTGTATGTGATTAAGGGGACTGAACTTGAAAAAAGGTATCAGCAGGGAAGATATACCTGTTTAACGCAGGAAGAATACGCTGATATTGTATGTGATTTTCTGGCCCACACCCCTGAAAATGTTGTTATCCAGAGATTAACCAGCGATCCGCATCCCAGGGAACTTGTGGCACCTGCCTGGTCGCTTCAAAAAGCTGAAACCCTTTCTCTTATCCAGCAGACATTTGAAGATAAAAATTTATTCCAGGGCATTTATTTAAAAAAAAATCTTCCATAATGCCATGCCGCCGGCAAAAAATAACATAACAGTCCGCAAAATATAATTTCAATTTTCACATCGAAAAAATTTACCTTTCAGACCATCCTTTTTTTCATTAAAACGGCCGGACACGGGTAAAAAAAGCACCGGCCTGGGGTTGAATTTTGTCAAAGAAGTCGCGGATCTCCACTACGGGTCCGTTAAACTGGAAAATAAAAAAAACGGCGGGGTAAAAGCGACACTGACATTGCCGGTGTAAATAAGAATTGGTATTTACTCTAATTTTTCAATATCGGCCAAATCCTGCAACCGGCCTGTCGCACGTTTATTGTTTTTCAAATTTTCGATATCGATAAAATTTATTTTAAAGCCTTGAATTTCTATTTTCGTTTAACAACTCTATAAACTCTTTGAAGTCTTTGCTCAGCATCATACCTCCAAATTATGTATTCGTTGCGTATTTGTTCTAATGCCTCAAGCCGATCTTCATGTGATTTTGATTGCCAAAATGCAAAA